>JAGALE010000143.1 GCA_017625335.1 Lachnospiraceae bacterium | reverse complement strand
TATGATACTATGTAGTATTAACTCTGATACTAAGGAAATAATATTAACATCGTTTATGAGGGACTTATATGTTGAAATACCTGAACATGGAGGCAATAGATTAAATGCAGCATATTCTATAGGTGGGAAGGAGTTACTCAATAAAACTATAGAGCAGAATTTTGATATAAAGATAGATAGCAATGTAGAAGTGGATTTTGACGGATTTATTAATGTGTTAGCAGCAATTGGTGACTTAGAAATAGAACTAAGACAGGAAGAGGCAGACGTAATTAATGCTGATATAGCTCCTCATAATTTAGTTGAGGGAATAAATAAAATGAATCCAGAGCAATTACTTGATTATGCAAGACTTCGTAAAGTAGGTAATAAAGACTATGAAAGAACAGAGAGACAAAGAAAAATCATAATGGCAGCATTTAAAAAGGTTCAAGATATGAATATAGCTCAAATAATAACTCTAGCAATAAAGGTATTACCTTATGTAGAGACAGAAATGCCAATTAACGAAATTACAGAGTATATTAAATACGTGATGGGTAATGATATAACAGATATAAGGAGTTCAAGAATACCTGCAGATAGGACATATAAAGAGGAAACAATCAGGGGTATGGCTGTATTAGTACCTGATTTAGATATGAATAAAAATTATTTAGGTGTGTGGATATATGGTGTAAATTATAAGGATACAATAAAGAAAAATGAGAGTAATCCTGAGTTAAATGCTGGTGATATAGTAAAAATATAGGTTAAGGCACTTATTTAAAACACTAAATAAAAATTTAATAAGCAGTATATTAAATTCAGCATTAGATTCATATTTTTCGAAAAACTTATGAAGTTTTGATTAAGATTAAAAATAATAATTACAGATTAAAAATAGTTAATTCATATGGGTTAAAAATTAAATATACATATAATTAAAAATTAAACAGTTTTTATAAAAATTTTTATTAAGTGGAAATTGGAAATTTTAAGATTTATGATGGATTAAAATTTTTGGGTATAAATACCTAAAATAAAAATATAATTAATAAGGGAGAATTACAAATATGAAAAAGAAATTAACAATTTTATTAGGGATATTCTTAATTATTACCTTAGTTAGCTGTGGGAATTACAAGGATACTAGTATTAATGATAATACAAATAATTTATCATCTATGGAAGATAATAAATATATACCTGAAGATGATTATATAATATCATGGCAAGATCCTGCATTAGCTGACATTATGAAGGATGTAACAGGAATTGCAAATTCAGACATATGTTACGAGCATGTAAAAGATATTACACACTTGAACTTAGATTATACAGACAATGGTGATAGGGTACAAAATACAATAGCATTAAAATATTTAACTAATTTAACTAATTTAAACATATCCGCTTTTAATGGGGAGGTAGTAGAATTACATGGGCTTAAAAATTTGAAACGAGTTGATTTTGATTATACACCACTACATTTTGTAGATATGGATGGTCAAACAATTTCAATACATCTTGAAGAAATCACTATAGATGGTAATGACTTTACATATACAAATCCTGATCTTATAAGAAGACCTCAATAAATAGAAAATAAGATATTTGAAGTGTAATAAGTCGAGAATCATTTAATAGGAAATACACCTTATCATGAGACTACAGACAGTAGAAATAATAATGTTAAAGTAATAAAGATTGATGCAGGTTAAAAACGATATACATATACAAAATAGTTTTTCAGAGGCTGAAATAGTTTACTAGCTAAGTTTAATAAATAAAAGATATTGCATGTAGAAAAACTAAGGTAGACTATAAAATTGACATTTTAGTAAAAATAAATAAAAATTTTATTCTAATTTTTTAAAGCAATGGAGAATTGTAATTATGAGAATAGTAACTACATAAATTCAATATCTAATTGTTATAAACAATATGATTATAAATTATGATAATTTATTAAGGAGGAGTACACATGGACAAAAAATTCATGAAAATCAAAAAATTTATTATTCCAGTGATGACAATCATTGTAATGACAAGTCAGCTCATGGGATGTGCATCAGTATCTTCAAATGAGATGCTTGAGCTATTGCAAGCAGGTGAAAGTATAGAAATTGAGGTTGCAATGCCATCATATTATGAGGAAGAGCAAGGAGAAGAAATATTAGCATCCTGGACAGAACTAGGATTATTAGAAACAAACAAGGATTTTAGATTAGCATTTGATGATGCAACATACACTCACTCAGCAGGTGAGGTTGGAAAGAATGGTCCAATGTATATTGACCTTGATGGTAACTGGACTAATAACAGTACACTTCATTATGCAATGATGAATAAAACATTTGTAGAAAAATATTGGAATGATAATACTACAAAAGATAGTTTAAGAGAAGCTATATTAGAAGCATATGTAGATATTGATGAAAATGATTCTGAAAAAGTAAGAGATGCAGTTATTATAAATGCATACTTCAATTTATTCAACGATCATGAAGAAGCATATGCAAATCCAAACAGTACATTAACACGTGGTGAATTTTTAGCAGGATTAGTAAAAGCAGATACACCAGTTGATAAAGAATTAGCAAACTCTCCAGAATTTTTATCCTGTATAGGAGAGCAAACAGATTTAACACTGATAGCTGAATTAGCAGATGCACACAGTTACTTAAATAGTAAGGATAAATCCCTTGATACAGTAACTTTCAATGGCACCATCAGCAAAGCAGAAGCAGTTTATGCAGTAGTTCAGAGATATTTCGGAGAAGAATTTAGCAAAGTAACAGGCAAAGAAGAGGCCTACGCAGACACAAAGAACGCAGGCAACATAGCCCTCAGAGCAAAATTCATCAATGAAAAAGAAAACAGCTATCCAGACAAATGGAAAGCATACACCCTCAGTTCCATGTTACAGAATCCAGAAAAAGGGTTAGATGAAGAGTTTTACAAAGCCTATGTAGTAGTAAAACAGCATAATCTTCTCCCATCAGGAGTAACAGATAGCAATTGGGATGAGGCAATAACAAAAGCAGAAGCAATTGATTTAATCATAAAAGCATATGAAGCGATTGCAAAACGTGACGGCTACGCAACAAACCAGCAAGATGGTTTAAATGAAGGCTCAGTTGTAGGTCGAGGCGATTCCGAAACAGTTGAAAACGGTGAAGCTGAAGGTAATGTAGGAGCAGATGTAGAGGTAGATGGTGAAGTAGTAGAAGGCAGCACACTTACTCAAGAAGAGATCGACGAATTAAAAGCCAGTGGGGACTCATCATTCCAGATGGCACTTGATGCATATGAAGCAATCACATCAGGTGGTACATACACAGCAAGTAGTACAGGAAATACATTTGACAAAGTAGTAGGAATACCAAATGAAGATGGCTGGGTTAGAGTTGATGCTTCAAAAGGAACGATCTATTTTGATGAGGAAGCATGGCTAGAAGCCGCTTCAGCCTCAGTACCTCCAAAAAATGATGTCAAAGTCGAAGGATTAGATGAAAGCGAATGGGACTACTGGATGTAAATCAAACTAGAGTGTAATTAAGCGGATACGGAGGGAGTAGGAAATGTTTAGTCTACATTTCCTACTTCCTCCGTATCCTTATCAACAACAGATAAGTATTAGTTTTATATAAAATTTAATTTATATAAAATACTTTTGTTAATAACACGCATGAGTTATAATGGAGCAAAAGTTTAAAAGGGGTGATTGTTGTGAGAATATTAGACAGTGAAAACAGATTTAGTACAGAAATTACAATCAAAAAAGAATGGATAGAGCGAATAAAATTTGAGACAGATTATGAATTAAATATTATGGAACAATATGCAGAATATCAATATGCTGATAGAGATTTATTAAATATTTTAAAGTTTTTTAATACAGATATTCATAATTTAAATAGCAAGGCTTGGACATACACAGTATTAAAGGACGGAAAAAAGAAAATATTACCAATAAACAGATTGAGTAACGGAGAAAGACTTTTTGTATTGTGTTATATGGCTGACATAACAAAGAACAACATAATTGTATGCTATGAGCTAAGTCAACTTGCAAAACCGTCAATACTGAAATTTTTCGAGATGTTTAATAACAGTGATTATATAACAATTGTACCACCAACACCGTCAATGCAACATTTGTATAAGAGCTTATCGAAAGGAGTAATTAAAAAATGATAAAGTGGATTGTAGGATTAAATGGTGCAGGAAAAACAGTGTTTCTGGAGCAAAAATTAGATTCTTATATTAATGAAAAAAATAATGTAATAACTAACATAAGAAAAGTAAAATATAAAGACTTTGATGTCAAAAGATTAGCATTATTACAATCAGAAGAAGCAGATGAAAATATTTGGGATTATGGTAGATTGTGTATATCAAACAATACTATTAGAATAGATACAGACGGAATCGATTATACACCAGAATTCTTAAATATAATTACATTGCTTTGTAGAAAAGGTAATATACTAATGTTAGATGAACCAGAATTAGGTTTGTATGGAATAGAAATTGACTTATTGGTAAAAGTATTAGAGTTGCTGTTACCAACATATTCAGAAGGATATATTGCAACACATTGTCAAGAATTATTCTCATTGCAACCAGAAAATTTTTACTGGTGCGAAAAATACAAATTAGAAAAGATTACGGAGAAAAAATTGTATGAGCATATTGGTCAATTTTGAGGACACATATGGAATTGCAGACCTAGCATGTAAAAATTTCTTTGGTGAGCTCATTCCACAAAATGTCAACGAAAAGGATTTTGATGGTATCTTAGTAAGAAGAGCGTTAAGTACAGGGAATATATTAAAGGTAAGGACTATTCCAGCAGATATTGATAAAATAATATTTGTATACGATATGGATAAACAAAGAAACAAAGATGAGGAAAATATATTAGAACCAGATGCATTAGAAGAAAAAATTGTACATTTGCAGAAAAGTTATACAAACAAAGAATTATTGTTTGTGCCAGTGCATTATGCAGCCGAAACAATTTGCTTGGACTTATTTAGTCCAGGAAAAATGGATTTTTCATTGATATTTAGTTCGGAAAATACAGCACATTTGCATGCAAAAATGTTGGAAGATAAGTTAGCAGAATTACATCCAGACATTAATGATGCAAGATATTGGGCAAGACATGGATTAAATAAACATACATTTCTAACTAAAAGAACAAGAAATTATATAGATGATTTACATAATGTAGAGGATGTATATCCAATATTAACAAGCATAGGATTTTCTAAATACAATAAATCTATATATGAGTGGTTGATAGGCAAAGATATAACAGATACTTCAATGTTATTAGACGCAACAAAAGCTATTGAACAACAAGTGGATTATAAGAATGTATATACACAAGAAAAAAGCAAAGGGGCACAATT
>JAGALE010000142.1 GCA_017625335.1 Lachnospiraceae bacterium | reverse complement strand
TCTTGGAAGACTACAATAATGGTAAGAAGTCAGCAAAAAGAAAGAAAAAGGAAGCTAAGAAATCAAAACGTAAAGAAAAATTAGATATGTATGACATGATTATAGCTAATATTATTGCAGGTAATTCTATAATAGAACCTACAGAGAAGTTAGATAACAGTCAATTACATATAGGATTTAGTAATATATCGTCTGATGAGCAGTTGACAAAGTACTTTATGATTAATAAATTTCCAGACTTCCTACAGCCAAGATTAATAGATAATATTAGAAGTAAATGTATGAACATAGGAGTAAAGATAAACTTCTATTTTTATGCTAATCCACATAGAATAAATTGGGAATCTCCAGAAATGAAAAACAGAATGACAGTTTGGAGAAGATATAGTGCAGAACATACTGGAGCAATTGATGTATTTGCATACAGAACACAGAGAGGTGAGGCACTAGCACGTAATAGAATTATAACATCTACAAAATACCTTAATGAAGCAGAACTTGAACATAAAAGAAGCTTTTTAAGAACATTTTTCATTGTAACTGTATCAGCTAAAAGAACTGAAGATGCATTAGCAAACATGGCAGAATCTGTTAGAGCACTAAAGGAACTATGTAGTCAATCAGATATTAAACTTACTGAACTCAGAATTAACATGATTGATTGGCTTAGAGCAATAAGTCCATTTAGTATGAGAACAGTAAAGGAAGTAGATGGTAAATTAGCTAGAAAAGTACTTACAGATGACATACTAGCAAACTTTAATAGTTATAAACAAGGACGTGTAGGTATTAGGGGTGTACCTTTAGGTATAGATATATTATCAGGTGGACCTGTAATGAGAAAATTTAAAGAGGATGGAGACCAAGCGGATAATTGGCTTATTAGCGCAGCTACTGGTGGTGGTAAGTCATATTGGGTAAAAACATTACTAACATATTTATTAGCTGATGGATTCGTTTGTTGTGTAATGGACTACGAAGGTGATGAATACACAAACATTGCAAATTATATAAAAGCAGGAAATCCTGAGGATGTTAAGATAGTTTCTATGGGTAAAGGCAGTACAATTTATTTTGACCCATGTGAAATACCTGACTTAACAGGAGACCCAACTGTAGATGACGATTTAAAGGAAAGTGCAATAGGATTTATTGTATCTATATTTAGAGTTATAGTACGTGGTATGGATGGTAACTTATCTAAAGAAGAAGAGCGTGTAATATCATTAGCAATACAACGTATGTATGATACAGCAGGTGTAACAGACAATAAAGATACATGGCATCGTTCTAAAGGATTGAGATTACATGATATTTACTATGAGATAAAAGAAATGGTAGATACAAAGGAATTAGTAGATAGCGATGCTGATAATCTTAAACATAAAGCAGCTGTTTCTATTATGGACTCAGCAAGTGTTTACTTTGAACCAGGTGAAGCTAAAAGTGGTACATTTAAAAATCCAATGTCTGCAAATGCTTTATATAAAGCAAAGTTTATAGTATTTAGTTTCGGTATGAAAGGTTTAGGTGATAGTGCAACAGACCCTACTATACTCGCTCTTAAACAGCTTAGCGTCGCTTATGTTAATATACAAATAAGTAACTATTGTAAATACGTAAGACATTGTTTCAATGTCAAGGTATGGGAGGAATTCCAACGTTGGGGAGAGGCGAAGGGAAGCGCGGAGACTATCGGAAACGCCATTACGGGCGGCCGAAAAAGAGGAGATGTCAACTTTATAATCACAAATGACCTTGCTTCAATGTTAGATGATGATAATTTACTTAATAAAAAGCTTAGACAGAATATTCAGAACTTCGCTATTGGTAAAATACCTGATTCTGGAGTAAGAGATGAGTTCTGTAAGAAATACGACCAGCAAGAAATTAAGCTAGCATTAGATAATATAGCAAAGGCACACTCTGTAACACAGACAGGCTCACAAAAAGTATCTGGTTCACAGAGTAGATATAAGAATGCTTTCTGTGTAGTATTGGAAGATGGAAAGAAGGCAATAGTAAAAGTTAAACTACCTAAAGCACTGATGGAGTCATCACTATTTAAAACTGGTGTAGAAATTAAAGAAGAATAAGTAATAAATATAAAGTAGGAGTATACATTAGTGTACTCCTACTTTTATGCTTAAAAATAATATGAGATATATTACAATATTTGGAGGATAAAACATGGGTTCATTTATAGATATATCAGGGCAACAATTTGGTAACTGGATAGTCATAGAATATAATAAAGAAACAAGAAAATGGTTGTGTGAGTGTCAATGTGATAATCACACTAGAAAATTAATAGCAAGTGCAGACTTAAGAAAAGGTAAAACTACGAATTGTGGATGTATGCGTAAGAAAGACCTTAAAGGTCAACAATTCAAACATTTAGTAGTTGATTCATATGCAGAGAATTATCATTGGAATTGTCACTGTATAGAATGCGGAAAACAGTTTAAAGTGCATACATATCATCTTGAGCATGGTAACATACCAAACTGTACACATAGTGAGTTACATTCAAATGTAAATGACATTACGGGTCAAGTGTTTGGGCAATGGAAGGTATTATCATATGCAGGTAATAAATATTGGAATTGTGAATGTCAATGTGAACTTAAAACACGTAGAGCAGTACTTGGTAAAGATTTAAGAACAGGACGTTCAAAATCTTGTGGACTTCATGGAAATGCAGGTATACAACACTTACTAGATTCAAGCAATGAATTTATAGATTTAAAAGACCAAACATTCGGAGAATGGTATGTTGTAGAATATGCTGGTAATCGTAAATGGAAATGCGAATGTTCTTGTGGTGAAATACAAGAAGTGCATTCATATGCACTACGAAGTGGTAATAGTAAATCATGTGGACATAGTTCTGGAAAATTGAAAGATATAAAAGACCAAACATTTGGAGAATTAACAGCAAAAGAATATATAGGTAACGGTGTTTGGAG
>JAGALE010000141.1 GCA_017625335.1 Lachnospiraceae bacterium | reverse complement strand
CTAGCTTCCTTCATCTCGTCGATAATCTCTTCGAAATACTTCTTACCAACTTCCATAACTACGTCTGAGTACATCTGAATGAATCTTCTGTAGCAGTCCCAAGCCCAACGTGGGTTTCCTGACTTCTCAGCGATTACATTTACAACTGTCTCATTAAGACCTAAGTTAAGAATTGTATCCATCATACCAGGCATAGAAGCTCTAGCACCTGAACGAACAGAAACAAGAAGTGGATTCTCAGTATCACCGAACTTCTTGCCAGTGATCTCTTCCATCTTATCGATGTACTCCATAATCTGTCCCTGAATCTCATCATTAATTACTTCGCCGTCCTCATAATACTGAGTACAAGCCTCTGTAGTAATAGTGAATCCCTGTGGTACAGGAAGACCAATGTTAGTCATCTCTGCAAGGTTAGCACCCTTACCACCAAGAAGGTTTCTCATGCTTGCATCGCCTTCTTTAAACAAATATACCCATTTGTTTGCCATGTTAAATTACCTCCTAAGTTTCTTATAATATTGTAACGGTTGCCTATGGCTTGCCACCGTCACGCTGTCAACAATTATAACACATAAAGTATGAATGTAAAACCACTTTTTTCAAAATTTTTCAGCAAATTTATACAAAAATAAAAAGGTAAACACTTTCATGTAATATGAAAACGGTTACCTTATAAAAATCCTAGAACAACTGGTCCTTTTCTAGTATCTTAATTATATCAAACAAAGTATATCACTTTTTATCATTTCTTAAAGTATATTTTCTAAACCTTAGCTTTCTTTATCGTCGAATAATACCACATAACAAGGTGACAAAACATCTTTTTGGTCAATTTATCCATTGTGTAATACCACCTCTTTATTATATAATTTAACAGACATATTTCTAAAGAAAGGATTATTAAATTTATGGAAAATAAGCCATCGAGATCTAAGTTCCACATAGGTATGCGTAACATTAAGACCGCCCTGGCAGCTACACTTTGTGCATTACTTTATCTGCCCTTTGACAGAAACCCTACATTTGCTTGTATAGGAGCAATTTTTGGAATTGGAAATGATATGGAAAGTTCTAAACTTCTTGGAGGTAATAGATTTTTTGGTACCCTTATAGGCGGATTAATCGGTATTACACTCTTTACAATTTATATCATATTTTATCCTACTGGTGAAAATAGCCCACTTATGCTACTCTTTGTATTCGTTGGTGTTGTAATTGTTATCCTCATCAGTCAGATATTCAATATGTACGGTGCCATCCCACCTGGCGGCGTTGTATTATGTATCATATTATTCAACACTCCTGTGGAGCACTATGTGATTTACTCACTAAATCGTATGCTTGATACTGCCGTAGGTGTTACAGTTGCACTTTTAGTCAACCAATTTTTACCTAGACAAAAGGTTATTGATGTACTTTACAAGCTTAAGCTTAGGAAAACTAAGCATTAAATCATCTCAAGCAATCATATCGATAAAAAAACACAATATGTTATACCTATGACAAATTATCTAACAACATATAAATTGGAGAAATACTAATGGCAAACATAATAGAAATAACTGATTTCAACGCACCTGAATTAGATATATACGCTAGACTTACAGAGGGTCAGCTATTAAATAGACACGAACCTGAAAAAGGAATATTCATAGCAGAAAGTCCAAAGGTTATAGAGCGAGCCTTAGACTTTGGATGTGAACCTATATCACTACTTTTGGAAAAATCTCACATAGAAGGTCAAGCCAAGGATATAATCAAAAGATGTGGTGACATACCAATATATACCGCTGAATTTGATATTCTCACACAGCTTACGGGCTTTAAGCTAACCAGAGGTGCTCTATGCGCTATGAGAAGACCTAAACCTCTATCAGTAGATGAAGTATGCTCTAATTCAAGAAGAATTGCCGTACTTGAAAATGTAATGAATCCTACTAATGTAGGTGCCATATTCCGTTCAGCAGCAGCACTTGGGATAGACGGTATACTTCTTACTCCAGGTTCAAGCAATCCACTATACAGACGTGCCATAAGAGTAAGTATGGGTACAGTATTTCAGATACCATGGACATTTCTAGGCAGTGAAACTACCGATACTAATACAATATGGCCCGATAAAGGAATTGAATTACTCAGAGAACAGGGCTTTAAAATTGTAGCCATGGCATTGGAGGATAATTCCATAAGCATCTCAGACCCTATTTTAAAGGAACAACAAAAGCTAGCCATAGTTCTTGGTACCGAAGGCGAAGGTCTTGCATCATGTACCATAGAGGATTGTGACTACACTGTCAAAATACCAATGTATCACAACGTAGACTCTCTTAATGTTGCCGCAGCAAGCGCTGTAGCCTTTTGGGAGCTATGTAAATTATAGAGAAAACCCCCAAAGTTGCAGATTATTATCTAATGATACATAATCTACAAATATAAAGTGAGCTGTATTCCACAACTAAATACAGCTCACTTTTTTAGTTTAATTATTATCCTTCATACGATTCTCACACTCAGCTATATTATCAATATAAAGCTGATTATGGCCAAATATCTCAGTTGCTTTTTCATAGCATTCCTTAGACTTTTCATAATCTCCTAAGTTAAAGTAAACAACAGCAAGCTCGTGCCATACATCATATGGTCCAACAAAGTAAGAATCCTTAGAACGTTTTTCCTCTAACGCAATCTCACATGCCTTTATAGCCTCATCAAAACGTCCTGTTGCCCAAAGATACTCTGAATACTTTATGTATCCATATGCTGTTTCTATATTCTTAAATTGCTCCTCTGCCACTTCATAATATATCTTATATTCAGGCTTAGTAATATCATCGAAATTTTTTATAGCCTGTAGTATAAGTCCACAGGTATATGAACGTCTATCTTTATCAAGCTCAAATGCCTTCTTAAGCAGTCTGGCCGAATCCTCATATCTACCGTGATCAAGGAATACAAAGCCCATAGACCTATATAGATGATAATCATCAGGATTAAGCTTCTCTCCCTCTAGAAATACCTCATAAGCCTCATCAACCTTACCTTCATTACCATAGAAGCAGCATAAATTGCCTATAAGGAACTTAATATTATCGTCTCCCGGCTCACTTTCAGCTATAGCCTTTCTCATAACCTTTACAGCAGCTTCTAAGTCATTCATTCTAACCAAAAGCTCACCATAATCTACTGCAAACCATCTAGACAAACCATACTTTTCAGCATTTTCCTCACATACCTTCCTTGCATCCTCAAATTTCATGAGACACGCAAGCGCTGCAGCCTTTGCATCATAAGCTCTTCTTCTGTATGCATCATCCTCAGATAGCTGAAGAATTTTATCGGCACATTCTATACTTCTATTAAAATCACCTAATACATGACATACATTTGCAATTCTATTAAGGAAGAATACATCATCAGGTTCAGCCTCTAATCCCATTTCAAGATACTTTAATGCTTCATCCTCTTTATCCAATCTTTCATAACAGGTTGCAACTAAGGTATAAACATTAAGGTAATCATATACATCCTCTATGGACTGCTGCTCAGTTCCCTTTCTATCTAAGATTCCTTTAAATATAGCTATAGCTTCTTCGTTATCACCATGTCTCATAGACATTCTTGCCTTATAATAATCTACATCGTCATTTGGATAGCCTAGCTGGTCAAAACGCTTTATAACTCGCTCAAGTCTCTCATACTCCTCGCATTCCCAATACATTTTAAGCATTAAAACATATGGCTCCGAGAAATTAGGTTGTATTCTAATTGCGTATTCACAAGCATCTACAGAATTACCATATTCATCTAACTGATAGAAACATTTTGCAGTGTACAAATAAGCATCATAGGTAATACTTGTATCCATAAGCTCCTGACAAACCCTAAGACATTCATCATAATTACCAAGCTCATATTCAAGCTTACAAAGTGCATCATAGGCATACTCTATGTATTCATGTTTTTTGGAAGTAGCAATCTCTAAATACTTTCTTGCTTCTTCGTAATTCTTGATATTAAGATAACATTCTCCTATGTAGTAATTTACATAACAGAATCTATTTCTATTCTTAACCGCTTTCTCCGATTCATCATCCTCAGGAATATCAAGAATTGCATCTCTCCAAGCAAACAAGCTTTCAAGAGCTTTTTCATGCTCCTTTATATACATATAATTTCGACCTAAAAGATCATAGTATTCACATCTATCTTCATTTGCCGGTTCAAAAGCAGTTAACACCTCAACACACTTATCAAATGCACCATTTCGATAATAACACCATACCAAATCATACTTTACCCTGTCATTATCCGGCTCATCTTCTAAAATCTTATTATACTTTTCTATTAATCCATTATTAGCTCTAATTAATCCGTATCTTGCTCCATCATCATATTGATTACGGTCAAGCATCTTCATAAACAAATCTCTTGCTTCCTCATATTCACCCTTAGCACAGTATAAGTCTCCTAATCTGTTCTTAATAGCAAAATCATCAGGCTCAAGCTCTACAATTTTATTATAATACTTATCTGTAGCCTCAATATCCTCATTAATAATAGCAATATCGCCACAATAAAGTAGTATATAGTAATCCTCCGGATAATCTGCCAAAATCTCTTCAGCTGCTAATTGCATCTCCTTTAACTCTACACCATACTTTTCGGCTCTCTCCTCCACACTAGTAATAGTTCTATTCATAGCATGAATTCTATGACGAAGCTTACTAATCTCAAGATAAGGATGATATATATCAAGAGCCTCAAGCTCAGCTATAAGTCTTGCCTGTTCTTCTACATTTCTTTGTCTAATAGAGTTATCTAACCCATAATATATATCAATGTATTTATCAACCTCTTCTAAATTACCTTCGAATAGATAGTAATTAATTGGGTCTCTATACTTTGCATTATCAATAATATGATTTATAAAGCCCTCTGGAAATCTCTCACAAAAATCAGCCTTGTTCTCCTTAACATTAAAGGTTTCTTCAATAAGCATATAAACCTTCTGTGGAACAAAGCTATTATCCATAAGAAATACAAAAAGCTTTTTCACTGAATCTTCTGCTGTATCAAGAGATACAAATTCATCTCTGTCGAATAATTCCTGCCAATTTGCAACATCTATTCTTTTGTTAAAATCATTGTAAATTGTAGCAAATTCGTATTCTAATGTCCCCTCCTGCAAAGTATCATCTTGAAAGTTCTCATCTTTCAATTCCGCCTCATACATTGCCTCCTCATAGGCCTTTCTAAGAGCCATAAAGCCTTCCTGATTATCCTCAGGATTTACTCCTTTTAGTTTTTCTCTATATGCATTTTTAATTATCTCTTTATCCTTTGTTTTTTCAACACCCAAAACATTCCAAATATTCATAATTCACCTTCCATTATAATTTTTCAAAACAAAAAGCACTAGCAATATAATAATATATCACTAGTGTTTTTCGCAACACATATTTATCTATAACTCTTCACCTGTCATACTAATGTGACCGGCAATCATTCGTGCAACAAAATACATAATAGCAAATTCATCATCCTGCCATATTCTAAGATTTCGTGGTTCAGCACAAACTAAATAACCATATATATCATCATTTATTCCAATTCTAGTAACTAAAACTGTCTCAAATTCCTTATCTCTACACAATTCAAACATACTACGTGATTTGAATTTGATATCTTTAATCTCATTAGTAGTATAAATTCCGTTAACTGTAAGCTGTTCTAATTCATCAATCTGGCCAATGATCTCATTAGAGCTTATGCTCTTCATTACATTATCACGACCAACATAATATAAATCAGAAATTCGCATATCGTCATCTAAAACGTCAAGCATTGACTTAAGCTTAAGAGAAAGTATAGGCTCAGAATCAAATTTAGAAGATAAATCACGGAATATGGTATAAATACCTCTTCCTGCCAAATCTTTTATCTTAATGCCTTTATGCTTCTCCTCTACATATATTATATAACAGTTTCTTCCTTTTGTTTTACCTCTATATAAAGCCTTATCAACTAAATTGAATAAGGTTTCATAGTCCGGTGCATCTGTTGGATAAACAGCACTACCTATAGTTCCTGTAATAAAAGGTTCACAGGTTTCCAAGACAATATTCTTACGAAGAACATTATAATTAGAGTAAAGCCCCATATAAAATGATTTTAAATCATCATAGCACTTGTCCCTAAAATTAATTATTAAAAATTCGTCACCACCATATCTTCCGGCAACACCATAATCACCCAAATATCTTATTAAATCCTTTGACATGCCTGATAACACACCATCACCAATCTTATGTCCATAGGTATCATTAATAAACTTAAAATTATCTAAATCAAGAAGTGCCAACGAAAAAGGAACCTTATTATCAATCAAGCTTTGAATCAAGCCAATAATATAGCGTCTAGAAACAAGCCCTGTCAACGAATCAACAACGCTAGTAATATCTCTTACTTTTAATATTTCTTCAAAATATGGATATTTTAATAACTGTTCCTTAGTGTACATTAACACCCTCCAGAATAATCTGCCAAGAATCAAAATAATTATAAATCATGTAAAATAGTTCATTTTAAAAATTATACTACTTATGTGGTAATAAAACAATGTAAATTATAAAAAAATTTTAGGTCTGAGATATATAATCTCAGACCTGGGTAAAATAACTGTAAATGGGTATATAAACAGTAACTTTATCTATTAGCTTTAACGATGTCTGCAGCTTCAGATACTAAATTTTTAATAGTTTCAAAATCTCCAGCCTTGATTAAGTCTCCCTTAACCATCCAGCTTCCGCCACAACAGAAGATTCTGCTTGAATTAAGATAGTCAACAACATTAGATGGACTAATTCCACCTGTAGGCATAAACTTTACCTTAGGGAATGCAGCACCTACTGCATTAATCATACTAAGTCCACCTGCATTCTCAGCTGGGAAAAACTTTACATGATCTAATCCTAAGTTAACTGCCTGAATAAGCTCTGAAGGAGTCTGAATACCAGGGCAAACAGGTATATCCTTCTCAAGACAATACTTAACTATCTCTGGGTCAAAGCCTGGTGAAACAATAAATTTTGCACCTGCATTAACTGCTCTATCAACCTGATCCTTAGTAAGAACAGTACCTGCTCCAACTAACATATCAGGGAAATTCTCAGCCATAATCTTAATAGACTCTTCTGCAGCCTCAGTTCTAAATGTAACCTCAGCAGCAGGAAGTCCTCCTTCCATAAGAGCTTCACCAAGTGGCTTAGCATCCTTAGCATCATTTAAAACTACAACTGGAATAATTCCAACCTCTGAAAACTGGTTTAAAACCTTTACTGTATTTTCACTGTTCATAACAATTCTCCTATACTATCAACATTGAATTAATCTATATGAATATACTAATAGCTCAATTATTAATTATCAGAACTAATAATTCTATTCTTAAATGAATCCTTCTTAGAACTCCTCTTCCTTCTCATCAGCAAACTTACTTGGATCTAAGTTTCCTGGATCCTGTCCAATGTAAGCACTAATACCACCATCGATATAGATAACCTGACCATTAATGAAATCAGATGCTTCAGAACCAAGGAATACTGCAAGACCCATAAGATCCTCTGTACGTCCCCATCTCTGAGCAGGAGTCTTAGAACGGATAAACCTATCAAATGGATGCATAGAACCATCCTCCTGCTTAGCGCGAAGTGGTGCTGTCTGTGGAGTAGCTATGTAACCAGGTCCAATGGCATTACACTGAATGTTATACTGACCATACTCTGAACAAATATTCTTAGTAAGCATCTTGAGACCACCCTTAGCAGCTGCATAAGCTGAAACAGTCTCACGACCAAACTCACTCATCATTGAACATGCATTAATAATCTTACCTGACTGACGCTCCATCATACTTGGAAGAACAGCCTTAGCGCAGATAAATGGACCTGTTAAGTCAATATTAATAACCTGATCCCACTCCTTAAGACTCATCTCATGCATAGGAATTCTCTTAATGATACCTGCATTATTAACAAGAATATCAATAGGACCAACCTTTTCTGCAACATCTGCAACAAACTTATTAACAGCATCCTCATCTGTTACATCACATACTGCACCGTAAGCCTCAATTCCTAACTTCTTGTAATTCTCAAGTCCTCTATCTACTAAATCCTGATTGATATCATTGAATACAACCTTAGCTCCTGCCTGTGCATATGCATTACCGTAAGCAAGACCTAAACCATATGATCCACCAGTAACCCATGCAACCTTACCTGCACATGAAAACTTGTCTAAAATATTAGCCATTTCAAAAATCCTCCTTATAATATTCCCTTAAAATATCCTTATATTTTTATATTATTTATGTTATCAAAATACCTTTAAAACAGAATCATATAACCAAAACAGATTACATTAAATCCTGATTCCTTATTGGATCCATATCATCAAAATCTTGATTTTCTCCTACCATTCCCCATATAAACGTATAATTTCTAGAACCACAACCAGAGTGAATTGACCAAGAAGGAGAAATAACAGCTTCTTCGTTATTCATTACAATGTGGCGAGTTTCTTTGCCAGTTCCCATCATATGGAAAACAACATTATCTTTTGGAATATTGAAGTACATATAAACTTCCATACGACGTTCGTGAGTGTGAGCTGGCATAGTATTCCATACAGAACCAGTTTCAAGACAAGTACAACCCATAGAAAGTTGACAAGTTTCTAGAACATTTGGGTGAATAAACTGATAAATTGTTCTTTCATTAGATGTTTCTTGAGCACCTAAGTGAACTTTATTTGCATCAGCTTGAGTGATTAGTTTTGCAGGATAAGATGTGTGAGCAGGTGCAGAACACATATAGAATTTTGCAGGTTTATCTGGATTTGAACTTTTGAAAGTGATTTTTTTTGTTCCAGCAGGAAGATACAAACCGTAAAGATTTCCCATCTTGTATTCAGTACCATCAGCAGTAACAATACCTTCATCACCAATATTGATAATTCCAAGTTCACGGCGTTCTAGAAAATAAGTAACACCAAAATCTTTCCAACAATCAATATTTTTTTCAATATCAAGTTCATTTATTGTTGGCATTGCACCTAATGTAACAACACGATCAATATGAGAATAAACAGCAGTAACTTCATTTGGAACAAAAACTTTGTTAATGTGAAACTCGTTACGAAGTTCATCAGTTGTACAACGAGAATACTCTCTTTGACTCATTGAATATCTAATATCCATACTTACCTCTAGTTTGCTTTTTCAGCATAATTATTTTGCATAAAACAATGCAAATAGAATCCCAAATTTGCGAATTCTATAAATAGAGTATGGACTTATCAACCTAATTTGTCATTGACATTTACCGATATTTTTTTGCGTTTTACTGTTTAGTTTGATTTTCACTTTGACGCTTTTTTTCAAAATATCCGCATTCTTCTAAGTATCTTCGACGAGTAATTACAAGAGAAATTAATTCTTGATACATATTGTAATCAACTTCCAAAGCAATAGGAAAAATAAAAAATTCAGTTTCATCACAATATCGTTCGATAAAAGCAGGGTCTGTAACAAAACCAAGACTTATCATATTGCTAATACGGTCAGCACATTTTAGGATTTTTGCTTTATCAGAACCATTATCTATGATATTTTTTAGATAATCAGGCTTTTTGATTTCTGGTTTTCGAGTAACCTCATAAACCAATTCCAAAACTTCTGGAGCATCTCCTCCAATATCTAAAATCTTTTGAATATCAAAACCTGGAACATCTTCCACCAAATCATGAATAACAGAAGCTTTCAAAAGAACAGAATCCAAATATCCGTAGTCAATAAGAATACCCATTGTATCAATTTGATGCCGGAACATATTT
>JAGALE010000140.1 GCA_017625335.1 Lachnospiraceae bacterium | reverse complement strand
TTTTCCCCTAAGGAAATCTCAGATGCATCCATTCTATCAGCTACATTTCCCGCAAGTACAAGTCCTGGAATCTCTTTAATTTCCACAGTATCCACCTGCTTAACCTGAGAAATCTCCTCCTTATCACCAACTATTATCCATACATACATCTTAATAGCATCATCAGACACATCGTACTCTATTTTTTCATAGTCTAATCCTTTTAACTCCACCTTAATATCTTCATTAAGCTTATATGTAACCTCTGGATATACAGATATGGTAGCCTTATACACGCTATTATCCTTAAAGTTTAACTGGGTATCGTAAGTAACTCTTGAAACTTCTATCCAATCATTGCTACCCACATAAGGGACCCTTTCCCATTGACTAATTATGGCATGGGTTAATTCGTAATCATACGACAAATCATAACTAACATTCTGCCCTATATTTATTCCGCTATCATAGGTAACTGTTATCACATCTCCACTTTCACCTATAGTTTCTAAAGGCTTTCCTGTTACCAACATATCATGAACAAGCACACAAGCCTCATCCACCTTTTTCCTGACTTCCTCATTACTTGTTTGTGGATACTCAATTCCCATGTGTTCCAGCTTATCATATACCATATAGCGATACAAATCCCCATCATTATCGCCTTCTATATCCTCAGGATTGTAATACTGAGAAAAATCATATTTTTCTTCTATCTCATTATACAGGTCATTAAATTCCATTATGCTATACCATGAGCCTGTATAATAATACAGGTTATTAACAGCTGTCTCTATTTCCTCAACTGTAAATGTTCTACCCTTATCGTTAAACAGATTCACATACTGAAGAGCTATGTAATCACTAGTTCTATCTGTAAGCTTTTTATCAGGCTGTACGAACATAACATCAATCATCTTCCCATACTCTCTTGCAGAATATTTGTCCGATAAATTCTTCACCTTTGCCTTAATGTCCCACAAGGGAGCTACAGTAGCGGCTCCAATTACCAACATTAAAATCACAATAACTCCAACCCCTGCACTATCCGGATTTGGTGAAAATTTAGACTCATTTGCAAAATAATTCTTAATTACATTTACCAGTACAAAAACATAGTATACAAAGCTAAGTACCAGTACAATTCCCACCAAATCTATTCTTCTAAAAATTATCATATCCTCTATGATAAATGTAGCTATAACCACAAGCTCAGCTATAATAGCCATGTTGTAACGCACCACACCACTTCTTAACCTTTGGTTATAGTCCTGTCCCACAAAGGCAAATAATGTGGCAGCAAAACCAAAGGCAGCGCCTAAAAACAGCATATAACCTATATATTCCTCTACCACATAGCTATTATAAAAATCCTTGTACTCAGGGGCAGATATAATAATTCTTCCAACAGAGTGCATTACCATCAACGAAAACACTAGTAAAGTATTCACTACACTTAACACCTTGCTAATTGTACAAAGCTTTTTACTGTTTCTTTCATACCAGGTTAGGTTGTCTCCATCAGACTGCGCTGACTGACTTTCATCTATTATATTTTCAGCATCTATTTTGTCTTTTCCCATCTATTTCTCCTTATAATATTACTGTTACAACAGAATTATTCTCCCAGATTCTCCTTATGCTTTCTACGCATACTCTCAGTCTCTATATCACGTTGCTCATTAAGCTCCTCCTGCTTAATCTCCCAGTGTATAAGGAAGGTTAATGTTGCTCTTAAAGCAATAATTCCCGCAACTATAGCAATCTCCTTCCACTCTCTTACAATTACTGTTCTAAGAATCTCACTGCCCAGCTTAAACTCAAGACCCATGGCAAGACCCTTTGCCAGATAAATTCTTGTGTCAGCTTTCCTGCGAACATACTTAGTCAAGCTTACCAAGCTGGTCCAGATTATAATGCCAACTCCGATATACTCGAATATAAGAATTCCCGCTTCCACTATATATTCTAATACTGTTTGTAAAACCTCTAAAATCTCCATAGCTATCCTCCTTGTCTTAAGTATGCCCTTAACATATAATATTAATTACATTACCTATTTGAGTTATATTATTCTTTCTCAAATACCGGAGTAATCTTTATAGGTGCCGCTGGCATAACAAATGTATTATTCTCTATAACCGGCTTCCACTTTTCGAATGTAGCTCCGTTAACTAAATCTATCTCCACTTCATATTCCTTAAGCTTATAGCCACGGGCAGGATTAGGCTCAAGAGTTATAGTAGTTCCTGCCACTGCATAATCGAAACTTACCTGAAGGTCTCCATGCTCGGAATCTCCTATGTCGATTCTGTAATAATATGCACTAAATTTTATTCCGGATTCCCCCCATAAGTTTGTAAATCCGCCACTCCAAAAATCATTCAAATCATCATAATATTTCGGAAGCTGCTTTCCATTAACACTACCCATTGTATCCTCTGAAAAGCCATAGCCGGTTTCACTTAATAGTGGAGCATATAGCTTATACATCAATGGCTCCTTGGAAAATGTAGCCCCTTCCTCATAATCCTTAGATTTATAATGGGCTGACCATGTCACATCCTTTACCACAACATTTGGATTATTAGGATTAACTACATCTAATCCTGACACAGCTCTTATACTATCGCCCTCACAAATCCCCTGCGGAACATCAAACTTTAAGTCCTCTATAACCTGATAGCTTCCATCATAGTCACCTGTTGTCACCCAAATATACACAGGAAAAGCCCCACGCTCAGTCTCTAAGGACTCATCCTTATATCCAAAAAGCTCTTCACTTATACTTATATTCTTGTAATCCATTCCATTAACAGAAATGTTTATATCCTCAGAAAATCTATGCTGCAAATCAGAAGCAATCATAAGCTTTAACAGATAAGCACTGTCATCCTTAATTACAAATCCTTCCTGAGATTTATAGTTATGTACTTCTAAAGTTTTGTCAGAGCCAACAAAGCTTACTCTTGCTATATTGTAAATGTAAGCACTATACGCACCTGAGTTGTCACTGCAGGACACACTAAGATTAGGGGTTTCTCCCACAACTAGATTACCATTTACAGTAATTTCAATGTCCTTATCATACAGTTCAATGTTTTTCTCTGCTTTGAACATTTCATCTACCTTCTGGCAAGCCTTAGCCATTGCCTCCTCTGGAATTTCAGGCTGACCATTTTCAAAGCCATAACAGTATCCATCGTAATAAAGCTGCTTTTGAACCCATTGCTCATAGTCATTCATAGCATATCCCGTAAAATCATAATTATCAAATATCGAAGTACGAGCAAGTTCATAATAATCATCACTAAAATCCTTATACACCTTCCAGGAGGAGCCATCATCATAATAAAAATTATGAAAGCCTTCCATCACCTCTTGGTAGTCATAGCATTTTCCATCTGTGTTATACTGATTATAAAAGTGAAGCTTCAGATATATTCTGTTATCTGTATCCACCAAATCATCCTGATCAACTACCCATAGTTGCACCTTATATACATTATAATATCTCTCCTCTCTAGCCCTTAATTCAGTCATGTCATTCTTAACATTTCCGGCTCCCATAGCAACTATTATCGCAACACCAATAATACCGCAAATGTATGAGCTAATCCTTTCCACAGATTTATCCGGATGCTCTGTGGCAAAATCCTTAGCTGCAAATGGCAGTAGTAATAAACAAATGACACCTATTAACACATACGCCACCGATGTGACAGACAATATCTTATATAAGCCAATCATAATCACACCATATAAAATCATAGATGCACCTAGTGTAATAAGTGTAAAATTAATAATAAAATTACAAGCTACAGGACATTTATCACTTTCATATCTGGCTGGCACTAGCAAATTGCACACTAAAAGCACCATGGCAGCAGCAGCGAGAATGACCTTAAACTCCAGCATTACTTCGTTTGTATCCACAGCCA
This sequence comes from Lachnospiraceae bacterium, assembly GCA_017625335.1. Classification (GTDB taxonomy): domain Bacteria; phylum Bacillota; class Clostridia; order Lachnospirales; family Lachnospiraceae; genus Coprococcus_C. Next base: position 4,916 of record JAGALE010000140.1, on the reverse strand, counting down.
AGTACTTATCTCGAAAGTTCATATACATATCTGTATACTCTGGTCTTCCCACCTTGCCTAGCAATAGCACGCCCTTTGTAAGACCTAACTTTGCTGTCGCCCAGCAAGCTATAGTAAATCCACACAACAATCCTGTTACCAGTTTTCTGTGCTCCGCATACCAACCACAAAGTTTCTTAGCTAAAGATTTCTTTGTTTTCTTCTTTTTGGCTATCTCTTCAACGTCTTTTTCTTCCATATAATTTTCTTCTACATTTTTTTCTTCTATGTCTTTACTCTCTATATTTTTATCCTTCATACTTATTCTCCTGATAAAAATTCGCTAGCCTATTATTTCTCCGGCTCAAAATATCCTGTCACAATTATAGGTTCTCCCGGCATATAAATGGTAATATCTGTATCCGAGCTTTTCTCAACATCTATCTCATTACCATCAAAATCAGTTACACCATTTTTCACATAATCATATCCCAGATTTGGTCTCTGATAGATTCCAAATCCTGCCCCCTCTGGCAGGTACACGTAATTTGTATAGTTAAACTGATTCCACAAATCACCATATTCACCTGTTGTGTAAGCCATAAAGTAAGGCACGTATGCTAAGATATATTCCTCTCCATCTTCATTAACCCTTTCAAAATATGGCTTAGGATATTCCCCTGCCTTATAGTCATGTATGGAAGAATCATACTCATAGATGCTGACCTTATTTCCGTAATATACAACCTCCACATCAGCAAATGTTATGCTCTTCTCAGGGGTAACCTTTATGGTTGCGATGTAGCACTGGTTTTCTTCTGAGAATTTTTCCGCCTCATAATCTGTAGCTTGACCGGTTTCTATATCGTACACCTTCCAACCTATATACTCAGAGTCGCAAACTCTGCTTTCATCCCAGCCCTTGCAATCAACCACATCAGTACCAGGCTCTGTGCTCTCAAGACCAATCTGGACACCCTTAAAGGTCTGCTCTTCAACACCAGCCTCCTCAAGCTTAATATCAACCTTTATCTCATTAAGCTCTCCATCATACTTCTCGTCTATCTCTATGCTCTTATATTTTACACCCTCTAAGCTAAGGGCCAGATTATCTGCCACATCATAGGCCAAAGGTAGCTTGAAATACAGCGAAATCATATATTCCTCGTCGTGCTCATATCTTGTCTCACTATTTATGTAGCTATAGCTATCCGCACCCACTGCATAAAACCAATCTATCCTATCTATATCAAGTCCTTTAGACTCTGTAATTTCCATCTCTGATATTCTCATACCAGGATTTGCATTAATATATAAATCTATGGACTCCACCTTCTCAATTAAAGGTGCGGCTCCATCCACAGGCTCCTTCTTAGCAGCAAAGCTATGACAGGCTTCAACCACCTGCTCCTTAGTTGCGCTCTCATATTCAAGCTCCAAAAAGTTAGGAAGGTCCTCATTTAAATCAGCACTGTCGTTAAGCTGTCTTAAAGTAAGCCCCTTAAGATTAAGCTCATCCTCCACACACACTATGAAGTAGTGAATGTCATAAAATTTATCATTTCCGTCTTTTTCTCTCTGTTCCTTTTCTTCACGCTCATATTTTTCCTCTGGAAAATAATATTTCCACAGAGAGTTGATATTGACATCATACAAAAGTCTGTTTCCTAGCTCTGATAATGAGCTTTGAGTTTGTAGCTCTATCTCTAAGCTTTCCTCACAAAAATACCAGAGATTACTCCAAGAGCCCTTACCAGTCTTAAAGTTGGTATACTCCTGCTCAAGCTGCTCCAAGGTGTACTCTCTGTCTGAGTTACCATACATATTAACAAATTCCACCTTCACAGTGGCAAAATTATCCTCAAAGCCCTGGATATGTCAGAAGCAAAGATCAACCTTTGCCTTAGATACATTCATATATTCATCTCTTGCATCAAATGCATTCTGAGACATTGTTTTAAAAAGTATAAGGGATAGAACCACGATTATTGCAAGCCATACATTTAGGCGCATTCCAACTCCGCCCCATATGTCATCTATGGTTACATCCTCATCTGTATCCTTATACTCCTTATGATTTTTTCTTATGCTTATTACAGCTAATATTACGACAGCCACAAATGCTATAACACTTAAATTAAAAAGCTTTAATCCAAATGTACAAACTAAGGTATAGGTTACACCCAGTGCACTAATCATACCAAGTGCCGAATTCTTAATTGCAAGCTCCTCTTTGGCACCAACCTTCTCGTCTAAATCCATAATACGCTCTGAATGGTAAAAGGTAGCCGTAATTAACGGTATAATAAAAAATATATTCACATGGGTATAAAGCTTAGGCCACAGGTGATTAACATAGTAAGCCTTATCCTCTACCAGCTTCGCCAAACACATGCTCTTATCATATAGAGGTATAGCAAGAAGCATTATAATCACAAGCACTACAAGTATAATTGTCCAGATAATATCCTTTATATTTCTTTTCTTCTTCATGCCACACCTCCTAGTTATCCTTGCCTGGAATCACCCAGATATCAGCATATACAGTATCATTTCCTCTAACAGAGGTTTTTACGTCCTCGCAGATAACACCATCTATACTAACTAGTGGAAGCTTTGATTCTTCCGAAGCATAGTAAGGAAGTACAAGCTGCATCCTTACGCGAGCATAATATATTTTTCCATCCTCTAAGGTAGTAGCAGGCTCCAAACCATTGATACTCCAATCACCTACATTATCCATCTCATACCAATCGTTAATGTAAGCGCAGTAGCCCTCACCTTCCCAGGTAACCTTAATTTCATCCATATTCTTTGACTCAGGCATATCAATGTGAACCACCAATTCTCCCTCATCATCCCCTAAGCGAACCATAGGAGTCTGGCCTACATACATATCATACACATACTGACATGCCTCATCTAACTGCTGGTGAGTAGCTTCAGAGGAAGCTATACCATCTACAAGAAGCTTGTCTTTTACTTTTGTAACAAATGCAACGTAAGTGTCCTGCCATTCGTAGTCAAAGCTACTGAATACATTTGTCTGGTTATATTTTTTATTAGTAGAATAAAAGTACTCAAGACAGTACCACAAATTATCACAGTTCTTTATGCTGTGATAATTATCTTCGCTTATATAGTTCTTTATCTCCTGCTCTACAGCCTCATAAGATATAGTTCTTCCCTCAGGATTAAAGTAATTCACATACTTTACCACTATATAATCATTTTCATTAATATCCTCATTTAACAGACAGCTTACATCTTCGTATCTTTCCCAAAAATCCTCCAAGGCATCTTTACTTATGCGACTATAGAATTTAGAAAAATCAACTACACTAAGCACGGCAAAACCCAGAGCGATAATAGAAGGTATTCCCACCCTGAGTAGCTTTTTTATCCTATTCTTCTTAGCATCTTCCTCGTCTTCGTCTTTGATAATTCTTTTATTTTTGCTGTAATGTATTATATTCTTTACAAATAAAGCCAACATTAAAGCACCTACAGAAAATGCAGGCACAACCTCCCATGAGAAAGCCTTAAGTAAAAATATAGTTGTAAATCCATATCCTAGCATTGTAGCCGAAAGCAAGCCCACTCCAGCATTGTATAGTACAATGCCATCCGAGTATCTATTCTTAAATCTTTTCCAACCACATAAAATTATGAATACACCAACTACACAAAGCACAATAAACAAAGAATTATATGGTATCTTAATTTCCTTTAGAAAATATTCATCCAAAAAAAATTTTTCCGCATCACTAGAGGAAATAGCTATGGCATTATATGCATTTAAACTATCCTTCTTAATACCGGTAAGGTTTGACATGGAATATAAAACCACACCGAACATAGTTCCAAAAAATATGACTAGCTTTCCCCATATTGACTTATTTTTAAAATGCCATTTCATATAGCTGTTCCTCCAAAATTAGATCTTATTACTCCCCTACTTTTCATTAGCTACAGCCTCACAGGCTAAGTAAACCTCTTCTTCACTAGCTGTAGTATATGTACGCCAAAAATCCCTATTATGTTCTCTATCATAAGCCCTGGAATCATTGCTCTGGCTCAGGGTTAAGCCCTTAGCATTAAGATTCTCCTCTACAGCAGATGTAAAGCTAGCAATGTCCATGAATAAATCTATTTTTAACTTATTGTATTCATCTTCATCATATAGATATTTCTTTCCAAGATAGTGTTCTGCCATGCAACCATCTGCCTGAGCGTCCACCCAATATGGTTTTTCTGTATAATCATTTTTTTCATCATCCCAGTCAAGCTCAATATCTATACTATCTCTGCAAAACTGCCAAAGTGTACTCCAGCTTCCGGTGCCATTCTTATAGTTTGCATATTCCTTCTCTAAAACCTCCATAGAGTACTGTCTTCCAGTCTCATTGTAAAGGTTCACAAACTGTAGCTTTACTATGGCTCTGTTTCTCTCCATGCCACATTCATGTCCAAAGCCTATATCGATTATATCTTCATTTAACTCGTCATAGGATATCCTTGCATTGTCAACCCTGTTCTTAAAGTTAGCAAAAACCAAAAAGAAACAAGCCAACACAGCAACAAGCATGATATTTAATCTCACTATGACAGGTTTCCATATAGTATCTATATTTTCATCAGTATCTACTTTATCATCTACATCGGCAGTCTTATCATCATCTATATTTTTTTCACTATCTATTTTTTTGTAAATAACAATATTTCTAATAGTGCAACCTAGACCTATAACGATAACTAACGCCATAGGTATCATCCAATAGGAATATCCCTTTAGATACAAGATTACGAAAAGCATATCTAGAGCTAATGCTATGCTTGTTGTTACAAAGGCTATATTCTTAATTAGCAAAGTACTTCGTCCCTTAGGTACAAGCTCTAGGTTTGTTATTGAATTTATGTATATAAACAATGCTACT
>JAGALE010000009.1 GCA_017625335.1 Lachnospiraceae bacterium | reverse complement strand
TGCCTCTATTAAGGCTGCTATATACCATAATGAATCTAAGTCATGGTTAATCTGTGAGTAATGTCCACATACCAATCCCACTCTGATATCATCTATGCTTTTATGCCTAATTTCCATTAATTCACTTTTTAACTTCTCCTTAAACTTTGCCTCCATAAATACAGTAATTGATTTACCACAATCTTCTGTACACTTTATACATTTTAATTTTGATAATTCATCTTCTGATATGGCATATTCATACTCGTATCGTTTATTTACCTTATCTATACATATTTCCATATCTGTTTGTTACTCCTTATACAATGATAGCCCGAACTATAGTATGTTCAGGCTATTTTTAATTACTTATTATATCAAATTGTCATACAGAAGGGTCATAGTGACTATCATTATGGAATATCTGCTCATTATCTGTACCGGTACCAACTTTAACCTTGAAGTTCATTGCTTTTGATAAGTCGTCGTAAATATCTGCTGTATTTACTATATTTGTATCATTCAATACTGCACGTTTCATTGCTCTTTTTACAAGTTCTTCTATTTCATAATAGCTTAACTTAGCATAATTTTGTGCTCTTCTTTTTACAATCTCACGTACTGTATCATCTACATTATCGTTTATAATAAACTTAGGAAAGATGAAGTGTTTTATATCAGAGTCTATATCTGATTTTGGACGTGTAAATCTCATTTTAAGATTGCAGCGTCTTTCAAATGCTGGGTCTAATCTATGAAGTAGGTTAGTTGCACAAGCAAATATTGCATGTCTGTCCATTTGGTCTAAGCACTGGAATATTGAGTTTGTTGCTCGCCTTACTGTTCCACCTTCTGGTGTATTACCATCTCTATTCCAAGCTATTGCGTCACATTCATCAAAGAAGATGATACATCCATCATAATTAGCTGCTATATAATTACCTAACTTGAATATATTTGATATATTAGTTGCTACGTTACCATCTGTTAATGACTTAGCTATATCCACATATACCATAGTATAATTTAAGAGATTACTTAAAGCTTTAAGACTGTATGTTTTTCCAGTTCCACTAGCTCCATATAAAAGTAAACGATTCATCGGCTCTAATCCATAGTTATATAATTTATCTCTGTATTCTTGCTCTTTAATGAATAGTCTATACTTTTCTTTATTCTCTGCATCTAATATAACACTATCAAATGATATATTAGTATCTACAGGCATTATCAATTCATCCCATATTTCTTGTAAGTCTTTTGGAAGTTCTTCTTTCTTAGCCTTTGGCATTTTACATCCTCCACTCTAATTTTAAGTTACCTGAGTTGTATATCTTAAAGTAATCTAAGTTATACATTAGTTCATCTTCCGTTTCATTTTATCCCTTAAACTGCTTTATGTTTAGTCTTATTGCTCTATTAATTATAATTGAATAAACTATGCTGGGAACTGCTAATCCAAATGCTTCAAATCCACCTAACTCAAGAAAGGATAATATTAATACAACTATACTGAACATATTAGATGTTTTATACAATCTTATATATGATTTTAATACTGTTGATATCTTGTCATCCTTTACAACATATCTCTCAACCAACTTATATGTATGCATATCAAATATATAAGCTATGCAAGCTACCATCAGAGTAATAAGCACTTCTATTACACCTATATATCTATAATCTGATATGCAAGCTATTACAAGAATTAAAGCTGCTATAGATGAGAATGCTGCTATAAATGCAGTTATAATTGTTACAAGTAAGTTACATAAAGATGATTTATTCTTCTTCATTTTCTTTCTCCTCTGCTTCTTTAATTACTTCAAGTGCCTCATCTATTAATGTTTTCTCGCTACCTTTCTTCTTATTGACTACTCTTATTATTACAAATATTACACCTAATATCAATAATGTAGGTATTGAATCTATTATACTAAATAACATTTCCTCCAATGAATCAAGAGTATTTAACCATGTACTTTTTAATTGATTTTTAAGTCTATCAATAAATTTGTTTGTTTTAACTGGTTCATCTGTTTGTGTATATTCTACAACTTCCTTTAATTCAATAGTTACATAGCTGTAAGTTGTATCCATATCCATTGTTCTTATTTCTGTTTTTAAATAATTAATCATGTATTCGACTTCAGTTATTTGTTCATTTATTGTTATCATATCATCTACATCATATGCTGTGTCTAACATTTCCTGAAGTCTTTCAAGTTGTGCTTCAAGTCCCTCAACCTGTGCTGTTGTATCATAATATTTCTGTGTTATATTATCAACAGATGTTTGTTTTTCTGTTACATTTCCAAGCCCACCATTTTCATTTACGAAATCATAAAATTTATCAGATGGTACTCTAACTGTTAAATAATTTCTTTTACCTGTTTCATATACACCTGAGTAATACCAATCATAGTTTTCTTGTGTATTATCTATGTATGTTTCAGATTCTATAATACACTCATACTTATCAATTAAGCTTCTCAGCTTACTATATGATTCGTCATAATTTAATGTTTCAATATTCATTTCACATCTATAAACTAATTTGCTTTCGTAAAGTTTAGATGTATTTGTACTGTTTGTAGTTGATGTATTACTATAATCTTCTGTGCTTTCACTATAATCTGCTGTAGTGTCGCTGTACTCTTCTTCTATGTATTCTTCTTCCTCTATGTATTCTTCAGTGTCATATCCTCCGAATGATGCACCATCCATCTGTGTATCATAAGATGATGATGTAAAAAGACCATCATCTTTACTTACGCTGTATGTACTGTTTGCACTTGCAATGCTACCAGCACTGTCAGTATAACTGCTACTGCTACTGCCGCATCCTCCAAGAATCATTGTTAGTATCATTAAAATTGAAAGTAATCTTAATTTTTTCATATCTTTATATAATCTCCTTAAATTTATTGTTTATAAAATCTCATTTAATTATATGCTTATTAGCAGGTGTAATACTATTGTAATACGCCTGGATGAACTTGATTATATAATGCTATTACCTCGTTATGCACTCTATCTAATTCAATCTGCAATTCTTCTTTGTAACTAGCACTTCTTATTGTATTTATAAGTGCTACTCCCTTATAATAATAGTCAGTAACCTCATAAGCCCAACGCTCATCATTCATATCTACATATGTCATTGCTAATGTTGCATCACTGACTGATTCACCTATCCATCTGTCTAATCTGTAATCATGTACTGTATAAGTTCCAGATAATATTTCACTATCATCTCTACCAGGCATATATACCTCATATACGTATTCAGGTAAATCCCCATATGCGGCTATGGGTTCATAATAAGCTTGTGTCTTTTCAAATTCTGTTATTATTTCTTTATCAGTGTTTAATAATAACATAGCTTCTTTCCATATCTGCCCAGGATATGTTGCTCCATATAAACCGCTTAATTCTCTTGGTGTATCATATCCTACCCATACTGACACTGTGTAATATGGTGTAAATCCACAAAGCCAACCATCTTTACTTTGATTTGTAGTACCTGTTTTACAAGCTGCTATCATATCAGTATTTCTATACCAACCAAGTTTTGCTGCTGTACCTCTAGTTAACACACCTGTCATCATATCAACCATTGTATCAGCTGCTTTTTCAGAATATACTGTCGTTGGACTTTCTTCCTCGTATATATTATTACCCTCTTTATCTATAAATTTATCAATACAAGTTGGTTCTGTAAATTTACCATGATTATATAAAGAGTTGTATGCACCTGCCATTTCCACTGTTGTTGTTCCATATGTTAATCCACCTAATGATGATGAATTAAAATAATCATTTGGACATAGACTTGAAAATCTTAATCCTTCAGCAAACTCCATACAGTAATTAGCTCCGAACTTATCAAATATCTGCCAAGCTACGCCATTTTTACTATGTTCAAGTGCACTTCTCAATGTCATTACATCACCAGTAAGTTCTTGTACATTTGTACCTTTGACTTTTGCTGCAGATATTGATATATTCATTACTAATGAATCTGGTGTATATCCTGTCATTAATGCTGGTGTGTATACTACCAAAGGTTTTATAGTACTACCAGGTTGTCTATAAGATTGATAAGCTCTGTTCAATCCATATATTTCAGGTTTATCTTCCTGACTTCTTCCACCTATAAGTGCTACCACTTTATTATTACTATTATCTATTACAGTTAATGCACCTTGCAAACTGTACATCTGTGTTTCTTCATCAATCTCACTGTCAAATGCCAATTGTTCATCTATTACTAATTGCATTTGACCTTGTATGTTAGGGTCCAGTGTTGTATATATTCTATACCCACTAGTAACCAGCTTATAATTAGCTGATGTATAAGCTTCTTCATATAAAGCCTTATACTCATTATAATCTGTCATATTATCAAATGAATACCTAAACTCAAATCCGTCTTTACCCATTATATATCGTGTTGAACAATCTATTGCATATGTAGATAAATAGTCATTAAATTGATATTCAGGTTTTTCTATTACTATTTCTTCTGCTATTGCTTCATCATACTGCTCTTTTGTAATGAAATCAAGCTCCAGCATATCTCCTAAAATCTTATCTCTTCTTATGACTGCTCTCTCAGGATGTTTATATGGATTATAATATTCAGGACTATTAGGTATAGCACATATGTAACATAACTGTGAT
>JAGALE010000139.1 GCA_017625335.1 Lachnospiraceae bacterium | reverse complement strand
GATTAGGATGGAAACCTATATCGTCAAAGACAACTCCCACATTCTCCTTAATATCAAATTCATTTTTTAAGTTATCTGCTCCAAAGACCTTTATATCCCCACTGTCAGTCTTAAGCATATTCAGTATAGACTTTATGGTAGTACTTTTACCTGCACCATTTTGTCCGATAAAGCCTGTAACCTGCCCGCTAGGAACATTAAAGCTTACATCCTTTAGGCTAAAGCCCTTGTAATTTTTGTTAAGATTTTTAATTTCTATTGCATTCTCTACGCTATAATCTAACGCCATAGTTAATCCCTCCCTGTATAGGACTGCAGATATAGCAATCCATACTTATACAAATGTTTTATTCAGCGTTCTCCTTATATATTATGGACAAAATATCAACAAGTTCCTGCAAAGGAATATCACAGACTTTTGCTCTGGTCACTGCATTTTCAAAATGATCTTCTATCTCGCACATAATCTTCTCTCTGATAAAGCCCTGATTCTTAGCCTTAACAAAGCACCCCACGCCAACACGTGTTTCTATAAAGCCATCCCGCTCTAACTCCTCGTAGGCGCGTTTGGTAGTTATGAGACTGATACGAAGCTCCTTAGCCAGAAAACGCATAGAAGGAAGCATCTCTCCCTCTGGCAAAACACCAGACACAATCATGTCCTTAATTTGCTGTTCAATCTGTTCATAAATTGGAACACTACTTGTATTGCTAATTATAATGTTCATAGGTATACCTTTCTTAATTTTAAACTCTCGAGTATGTATAGTGTATATATACACCTAATTACACCTCTTGTCAACTAGTTTTTTTAATTGTTTAAAGCTTGATAAATCAAATCTGTTAATACAAATTTAAAAAAAGCCCCGAACCTCGCACATTTCCATATCTTAGACCGTACGAATAATCCAGAGCTTTTCTTTATTTACACTAATTATATATTACGCCTACATTACAGTCATAACAATAAGCACTATACCAAGTACTACTTCTACCACACCCATTATTCTTGCTTTCTTCAAGCTTTCAGGATTTTCTCTTTCCTCCCTCTTGGTAACAAGCTTAGGGCAAATAACGCCAACCAGACCCCAAACAACAAGTATGGCTTCAACTATAATCTCTAACTTATCAATTAAATCCATAACTATAATCTCCTTTGTATATAATTATTTTTTTATTTTACATTTTCTTTTTTCTTGCTCATCTTCACCAATATCACAGCACATATTGTTCCAATTATAACTGCAGGTATCAGACTCACAAACTGTATAGCTATGTAATTTTTCTCATATAATACTTCATCAATAACCAAGTATCCAAAAAGTACACTTGGAAGAGCATTTGAAAGGGCATGTACTATAGTTGCAGGATATACTGAATTAGTAAGCTTGGTAAGCAACACAAGCACACTGCCAAGGAATACGTTAGATATACTAAGACATATAAAACCTATTACACCTGCCTTTAAATCCATCTGCATAAACATTACCACATGCCACAAGCCGCGTATAAGTCCTGTAGCTATAAGGGCAGGTATTAATCCACACAGTTTTTCCATCTTAGGATAAAGATAGCCCATCCAGCCGATTTCTTCTCCAAGAATTCCAACACTTCCGATGACACCTATCACTATATACAAAAGTATATTAAACAGTAGCTCCGGCATTGCTCCATTTGAAAGCTTCTCTGTTTCCGGGAAGAAAAGCATTACAAATGGTTCTGTCATTAGGCTAAGTGCTGCTCCGCCGAATATAGCTATCAGATAAACCCAACCGGTCTTATAAAGTCCCGGCAAAAGTTTCAAGGTACCTATGCCTTCCTTGTTCTTAAGTACACATATTACACCTGTTATGGCTGGCATAAATACACTTAAGCTAAGCATAAATGTTGCTAGTCCTTCTAGTTTTCCTTCAGCAGTAAGCTTATATGACACTGCCATAAGAAGCCATGTTATAGGTAAGCATATTAGAAGGAACATTAATATTCTTTTTACTAGTGTTTTCTTATCATTATCATCACTCAACATAACCGTATTACTTGAATTAATAGTCTCATTTACCATCTCTTCAATGGCTTCATTCTTGTTTTTTTCATTAGGTCTCATATGTATCCACTCCTTTCAGATATAATTTGCATGATATCTTATATGAAATGTAATACATAATCATAATCACATAAGGCGCAATAGCCATAAACCCAAGAAGTCCCGTGGACATAAGCTGGGCATCACTAAATATACTAATAAGCTTCTCCAAGAAGTCAGGATTACTAAAATCAGGCAGTGGACCAAATAATAGATACACTATAAACAGAAAGAAAATTCCTAGTC
>JAGALE010000138.1 GCA_017625335.1 Lachnospiraceae bacterium | reverse complement strand
CAATATTTCTAATCTTATCTATAACCTTATTAAGCTGGTCCTTAGAGCGAATCTGGAACTTAACACTAAGTGTTGCCTTACCCTGCTTGTTAAGTCTAACATTAAGCCCTGTAAGATTAATATTTTCCTCATTAAACAGCTTGGTAAGCTTGAATATAAGTCCCTGACTATCGTAAGCATATACATTTATCTCTGCAGTATATAGGCTTGTTGCCTGAATTAATCCCGGCGCCCAATCTGCATCGATAAGTCTGGCTCTGTCAAAGTCGCTCATATTGATAACATTTATGCAATCCGTTCTATGAATGGATACACCTCGACCTCTGGTTACATAACCCACTATCTCATCCCCCGGAACAGGAGCACAGCACTTAGAAAATCTAACAGAAATGTCGTGTATTCCCTTAACAACAATTCCATCCTTGCTACTGCTGCTATCTCTACCAGGGGTATTAATCTTATCAACTATCTGCTCCTCAGTTACCTTGCTAGCCTGATCCTGCTTATACTCCTCTAAGAGACGATTAACTACCTGTCCCTCCTTAAGTCCACCATAGCCTATGGCAGAAACCAAAGCATCCCAGTTAGCAAAGTTGTACTTTTTAAGCACCTTATCTATAAACTCTGGCTTAAGTAGGTCGGAAAGAATAATAGATTTACTCTTACAGTAGGCTGCAATAGCTTCCTTACCCTTCTGAATGTTATCGTCCTTATTCTCCTGTCTAAACCACTGATTTATCTTAGTCTTAGCCTGAGTACTCTTAACTATTGAAAGCCAGTCGCGACTTGGTCCCTTAGCATTCTGAGAGGTTATAATCTCAATTCTATCACCATTTTTAAGCACAGTCTCTATAGGGACCTGCTTACCATTTACTCTTGCACCTATAAGCTTATTACCTACTGCAGTATGAATTGCATAGGCAAAATCTATAGGTGTTGAGCCTGCAGGAAGAGTCTTAACATCTCCCGCCGGTGTAAAGCAGTACACCTGATCAGCAAACAAATCAAGGTCAGTCTTAACGAAGTTCATAAACTCCTTATTATCCTCTGTATCTGTCTGCCACTCTAATATCTGACGAAGCCAGCTAAGCTTCTGCTCCTCGCTGTCAGTCTTATTGTCTCCGCCCTCTTTATATTTCCAATGAGCTGCAATACCGTATTCTGCAGTCTTGTGCATCTCAAAGGTTCTTATCTGTATCTCAAATGGTCTACCACCTGGACCAATAAGAGTAGTATGAAGGGACTGATACATATTAGCCTTTGGCATAGCTATATAGTCCTTAAATCTACCAGGAATAGGCTTATACTTCTCATGTATAGAGCCTAAAGCGGCATAGCAGTCTCTCACATTATCTACCTTAATTCTGATAGCATGTATATCATATATCTGGTCTAGGGTCTTGTCCTGAGTTTTCATCTTCTTGTAAATGCTGAAGAGATGCTTAACTCTTCCGTCTATCTCAGCCTTAATTCCGGCTTCCTTCATACAATCCTTAACCTCTGAAACCATCTGGGCAATGAAATCCTCACTAGCCATAAGCCTGCTCTTTATCTCTGCAGTAAGGTTTGTATAAACATCAGGATATAGATAGCGCATGGACAAATCATCTAACTCTATCTTAATCTTGGATATACCAAGTCTATGTGCCAATGGTGCATAGATATCCATAGTCTCTCTTGACTTTTCTATCTGCTTAATAGGTGTCTGATACTGCATAGTTCTAAGATTATGCAATCTGTCTGCTAATTTAATAAGGATAACTCTAATATCCTTAGCCATGGCAAGAAACATCTTACGAAGGTTCTCAGCCTGAATCTCTATCTTATCCTGAGACAAATCAAGTCTTGTAAGCTTTGTAACACCATCCACCAAAAGAGCTATCTCTTCTGAAAACTCCTTGGTTATTTCTTCCTTAGTCATTACGGTATCCTCAACCACATCATGAAGAATACCAGCTATAATGGTCTCTTTATCAAGCTCTAATTCTGCAAGAATAAGAGCAACACAAAGTGGATGAATAATATACGGCTCTCCTGACTTTCTCTTCTGATTCTTATGTGCATCATCTGCAATTCTATATGCCTTCACAATCTGGGATATATCGGAGGAAGGGTGATACTTTCTAATAGTATCTATAAGCTGCTGAAATAAAACCTCAGGAGGAGTAAAATCCTCAGGCTTTGAAAGCTGCTTTTTAATTGGATCTGGTGCTATGTACTTTTCTTCTGACATAATAATCACTTCCCTTACATTTTCTTACCAATATAATCCCCTATATGAGGCAAAAAATTGCATCTCACATACAAATTTGCCTACTAATATACAATGTATCTGATTCATCACATACACTATGTGTATCATTAAGTCACCTTACATTACTCTCCCTCGTACTGTATAACAGATTCAACCTCATATCCCTTAAGAACTTCTCTACCCTTAAGGTCCACAAGCTCTATAAGGAATATCATCTTAACAACCTCGCCACCAAGCTGCTCCACAAGCTTAGCTGCCGCCTGAATGGTCCCACCGGTTGCAATTAAATCATCTACCAAAACCACCTTATCCCCTGGTTTTATAGAATCCTTATGTATCTCTATAGTAGCTGAGCCATATTCTAAATCATAACTCATCTCAACTGTCTCTCTAGGAAGCTTTCCCTTCTTACGAACAGGGATAAAGCCCTTATTATTCATATATGCAAGAGGCGCTCCAAATATAAAGCCTCTTGATTCTGCACCTGCTATAAGGTCATAGTCAACACCCTCTAGCAGCTTATTTAACTCATCAATGGCAAGGTGTAAGCCCTCTGCACTTTCAAGAACACTGGTTACATCTCTAAATATTATTCCCTCCTTTGGAAAATCAGGAATACTAGTCATATAATCTTCTACCTTTTTCACTATCCTTGCCCTCCTATGCTTTTTTATATCTAGTTAGCTTTAACTGAACGCTAGTCATGCCATTGTACTCATTTATCTCCGGATAATAAGTTATATCCAACATCACCTTGTTCGGCAAACCTTTTATCATTTTATCACATTCTTCGTCAGTAAACCACATTTTTATACTATCAATAAAAGATTTTGAGTCAAAATCTATAGCTTCTATTGTTCTACCAGCCTCATTCATAAGCCAAAGCTTAATATATTGGTTTTCCTCCCCTATTAGTTTGGCTCTTTTTACCCTGAGATTAGCCTGTGCGAACACCGGTTTAGGGTTGCCTGTACCGAATGGCTCTAGCAAATCCAATTCATTAACCAGCTTAGGTGAAATGTAATCAAAGGGCATTGCCACATCTATCATAACAACAGGAATTAAGTCCTCATCACTTAGACCATGTGTAGCATTAAGCCTTTCTCTAAGTATATCCAGCTTGTCCGGCTCTATACTAAAGCCTGCTGCCATAGGATGACCACCCATCTTAGCAAAAAGCTCCTTATGTTCACTAAGCTTTTCAAACATATTATAGGCTTCTATAGATCGCCCTGAGCCCTTAAGCATTCCATTTTCAGCAGTAGTAAAAACCAAGGTTGGCTTATTGTATTTTTCTTTTAATCTTCCAGCCACAATTCCCGCCAAGCTCTCATGAAGCTCAGGCATGTACACCACCAAAACTGTGTCATCCATATACTGAGTTTCAACTAGCTCCATAGCCTGAAGCTTTCCCTGTTCAGTCATAGCCTTACGAGCTATATTAATTTCCTTAAGCTCCTCTGCCATGTCAAGAGCAGTCTTTTCATCCTTAGCCAAAAGTAACTCCAAGCCTTTCTTGGCACTATCCAATCTTCCACTGGCATTAATACAGGGACCTATAACAAAACCAAAGGTGTAGGATGAGATTTTCTTTTTTTCTAGCTCGTGAACCTTAAGAAGCGCTCTTAATCCATTATTGGCTGTATTTTTCATTAGCATCAACGCCCTATTAACAAAGGCTCTGTTCTCATCAACAAGAGGCATAACATCACATACGGTGGCGATTCCAAGCATCTCTATAAGCCAGTTTTCCTCCCAAGGCTTTTCAAGTAGCTTGTACATATGCTTTATAAACTTATATGCCACACAGGCACCGCATATCTCCTTAAATGGATACTTACAATCCGGCCTTTTAGGGTCGATAACAGCATCAGCAGGAGCAAAGCATCTACCCCCATCAACCAAAGGTGGCTCGTGATGGTCAGTAACAACCACAGTCATGCCAAGCTCCTTAGCCAGCTTAACAGCATCAAATGCTCCTATTCCATTATCACAGGTAATCAATGTATCCACATTGTCGGCGTATGCATCCCTGATTATTCGTTCATTAATTCCGTATCCATCTGTCATTCTGTCAGGAATCTCATAGGACACATCAGCCCCAAGACTTAATAATCCCTCTAACAGAATATAGTTGGACATTACACCATCCACATCATAATCAGATATAATCCTTATGGACTTACCCTGATTAATTTTGTCTATTATTATTTTACAGCCCTTGTCCATATCTGCCATAAGGGCTCCATCATGCTGCTTTTCAATATCTCCATCAAGATACTTTCTGAATTCATCAAAGGTTTCATAGCCACGATTTCTAATAACTCTTGCTACAACCGGGTCTATATTAAATTCCTTGCCTAAGGCATTAAAATCAGCCCACTTCCCATGGACCTTCCAAACCGCTTCCATATTCTATATACCTTTCGAAACATAGCAATCACAGTCAAGTATAGCAAACCGAAGGTCTGACAAACTGCGTCTTCAGTATCCACCACAATCCAATACATTTGCCATACAATATAAAAAGCACTATAGCGGTAGCCCTAAATTAGAGCTGCCGCTACAATAATACTATATAAACTTAAAACTAAGCTGTTTCCTTCTTCTTAAGCTTATTCTTAAGAGTAAGCCAAAGTGGTCCTGTGATACAAATTGAAGAATAAGCACCACACACAATACCTGCCATAAGAGTGAAAGTAAACTCCTTAAGTGAAGCAACACCCATAATATAAAGTACAAGTACAGTTACAAAGGTTGTAAGTGATGTGTAAATTGATCTTGAGAAGGTCTGAGCAATACTTGTATTAACTATATGCTCATAACCATCCTTAGCCACATCCATAAGCTTAACATTCTCTCTAATTCTATCGAATATAATAATTGTTGCATTGATTGAGTAACCAACTATAGTAAGCATACATGCGATAAATGTATTACCTACTGAAAGCTGTGCCACTGAGTAGAACATAAATACAACCATTACGTCATGGAGAAGTGCAATAACCGCACTGACACCAAACTTAGCATCTGAGAATCTGATTGCAATATAGATAAGCATGAGAATAGATGCAATTATAATAGCCACAACGGCATCCTTCTTCATCTCACCACTTATAGTTGAACTTATACTCTGTGAACTTATCTCAGTTACCCCAAAGCTTTCTCTAAGCTTTGCTTCCATATTGACACTCTGCTCTTCGTTAAGCTCTATTGTCTTAAATATTACCTGATTGCTTCCTTCAACGACCTGAATCTGAATAGTACCAACCTGAACATCTATAGCCTCAGCTATAACAGGAGCTATCTCAGTCTCAGCTCTGTGTAAATCATATGCCTCATCAAAAGATACAGTTGTTGAAGTACCACCTGTAAACTCAAGTGCAAAGTTAAGAATCTTACCATTCTTTGATTTATTTATAGGCAAGAATACAAGACCTACTATGATTATCACTGCTGATATAATAAAGCAAACCTTTGCATTCTTTACATAATTTCTAACCTTTGGCTTCTTAGCCGCACCGTAGAATTTCTTGTTCTTAATTCCAAGATTAACTGCTATGTTAAGCAACATTCTTGTAACAACAAGAGCCGAAAACATAGAAAGGATAATACCTACCATGAGAGTAATGGCGAAGCCCTTTATACTTCCTGTACCAAGTGCCATAAGCACGAATGTAGCTATAAGTGTTGTAATATTACCATCAAGGATTGCTGAAAGGGCCTTTGAGAAACCAGCCTTAACTGCATTTCTTACATTCTCACCTGCTGCAATCTCCTCTTTAATTCTTGTGAAGATAATAACGTTAGCATCTACTGCCATACCAACTGACAAAAGAATACCTGCTATACCTGGAAGCGTAAGAGTTATACCTCTTATACTAAGGATAAGAAGCATTAAAACAATATATGCAACAAGTGCAAGTGATGCTAAAAATCCCGGAACAAGGTAAATTATCATCATAATAATACATACAAGAATAAATCCAATAGCACCAGCATTAAGACTTGTAGATACAGCCTCCTTACCAAGCTTTGCACCTACGATATTGTACTGAAGCTGCTTAAGCTCAAGTGGAAGAGCACCAATCTTAATAGTATTTGCAAGCTGCTGTACATCCTCTAGTGACCAATCCTGACCTGAGATAGTACACTCACCACCGTCGATAACACTTGATACAACCGGTGCACTTACTACCTCTCCGTCATAGATAATGTAAATTGGCTTACCAACGTTAGCAGCTGTTGCTGTTGCGAACTTTTCTCTACCAGCATCATTAAATGTAACACCTACAACGTACTGCTGAGCCATACCTGAATTATCAACTAAAACCTCTGCGTTCTTAACATCTGAACCCTCAACAGCTGCCTCATAAGGCTGTCCCTGAGCCCAAAGAGCATAATTTGTCTCATCAAGGAAAAGAAGCTGTCCTGGCTGACCAAGCTCGTCCAAAATACCATGAGCATCATGCTTTTCTGTATCAACAGGAATCTCTACAGTAATTCTGTCATCACCCTCCTGATACACCTCACCCTCAGAGCTGTACTCATCAACTCTTCGCTGAAGCTTGTCTATAGTAGTATCTATCTCCTCCTGGCTAGGGTTCTCATTAGTTATCTCATACGTAACACTAAGACCGCCCTGAAGATCAAGACCAAGTGGAATATCACTTGCTTTACCAATTTCATCCTCACCTACACCAAACATTGCCATATATATACCACCTGCTAATAAAGCAAGGAATATAAGAAGGGCAAATACGGATTTTACTTTTGCTTTTCTCATTTTTATTCTCCTTCTTCTAGGTCAGCCAAGGCCGCCTTTATCATAATCGCGCATTCAACACGTTTCTGTTGTAGCTTACAACCGATGTCATAGGCATCCAATATACTTCCATGGAACTGATAAGCATTTGCCGCACAACCACCGCTACAGTAAAATCTTGCAAAGCAGTCCTTACACTTATCCTTGGCATATACATTACAAAGCTTAAACTCTTCTACAAGCTCTGTCTTCTCTACACCATTATATACATCACCTAGCTTAAATCCATCTATTCCAACAAACTGGTGACAAGGATAAAGCTCTCCCTGTGGGGTAACAGCCATATACTCTGTTCCCGAACCACATCCTGAAAGTCGCTTATACACGCAAGGTCCACCATTTAAATCAAGCATATAGTGGAAAAATGTAATAGGCTTGCCTGCCTTATGTCTCTCGATAATATCTAAGGCCAACTTATCATACTCCTTACAGATTGTGTCTATATCCTCTTCTCTAATTGCATATGGACAATCATCCGGTGATACAACCGGCTCAATAGAAATTTCTTTGAAGCCCAAGTCAACCATATGCTTAAAGTCCTCTGTAAAGTCCAGGTTATTCCTGGTAAATGTACCTCTTACATAGTAGCTCTTGTCTCCACGCTTCTCTACGAAGTTTTTAAACTTTTCTATAATCACATCGTAGCTTCCCTTACCGTTCCTTGTAGGACGCATAAGGTCGTGTATTTCCTTTCTACCATCTAAGCTAAGTACCACATTAGAGATTTCCTTGTTACAAAACTCGATAATCTCATCATTTAATAATACACCGTTAGTAGTGAGAGTAAATCTGAAATTCTTACCAGCTTCCTTCTCTCTGCTTCTTCCGTACTCAACCAATTTTTTCACCACATCAAAGTTCATAAGTGGCTCACCACCGAAGAAGTCTACCTCAAGGTTTACTCTGTTGCCAGAGTTTTCTATCAAAAAGTCAAGGGCCTGCTTACCAACCTCATAGCTCATAAGCTCTCTAGGATGACCGTTATATGAACCCTCGTCAGCAAAGCAATACTGACAGGCTAAGTTACAGTCATGAGCTATATGTAGACAAAGGGCCTTAACCACTGTCTTTCTCTTCTTAAAATCAATAACTACATCCTTATACACATCCTCAGTAAAGAGCTGACCTTCTGTCTTTAGCTCCTCTATATCTGAATATGCATCATTGATGTCTTCGTCAGAGTATTTATCCTTATATTTACTTTTTATTGCTGTAGCTATCTCATCCTTAGTTTTGTCTTCATACATGGCAATCATATCATAGACCAAATCATCTACCACATGAACAGAACCACTACATACGTCAAGGACGATGTTATAGCCATTATTCTTATACTGATGTACCATCTTAATGTACCATCCTAATGTTTCGTCAATTTTTCAAATTACTGATATCCCCATATAAAAAAGCTGTATAACCATGGTTACGGCTCTATTAAAATAGGCAAATCATAGCTTTTACATA
Source organism: Lachnospiraceae bacterium (assembly GCA_017625335.1). GTDB lineage: Bacteria > Bacillota > Clostridia > Lachnospirales > Lachnospiraceae > Coprococcus_C. The sequence goes on along the minus strand of JAGALE010000138.1, from coordinate 7,119 downwards.
GTAACACAACAAATGAAAGAGGACTATCCAAGGATTGTCCCCTTTATCTAATCTTGTTATGTATCAATATATAATTACTTATTCTCGCAGCTCTGGTTTCCTACTGTACAAGATGTCTTACATGCTGACTGGCATGAAGTCTGGCACTCACCACAACCACCCTTAACAACTGTGTTCTTTAAAGTATTGTTAGTTAAAGTCTTGATTCTCTTCATAATCTCTGCCTCCTAATAATTATTTTACTTATCTAAAGTATCCGTGGAATTGATTATAATTCCCCTTATACTCATATTCGCATAACAGTATAGCATAAAATCAATATAAATCAAAGAAAAAAATGAATTTTTATTGGATTTTTTACGCTAGCATACCGCCTAAGGTTCCACCACCCAAACAGAGAAGTACTAAACTAAGTCCATTCTCAGATATAAGACTCTTATCCCCACCTATTATAGCAGATACAATTAATACTATTCCAAGGTAAATTGCTCCAACCAAAAGTCCCCACAGAAACTTTCTCTCACCTATGGCTCTTCCTATATAAAAGCCTCCCAAACCACAGGATATAATATAAATAAGAGTCACTGCCAGCGCGATTACATTTTCACTTATGTTGAATTTAAACATAAAGAATGCAAAAGTCAAAATCAAAACAGCTGTTACAAAAAACGATAGAATCATAGCCTTTATTACATGACCAACCTTTGAATTAAACATAAAACCTCCACCCATATATTAGATACAACTAATATATGAGTGGAGGTTCATTATTATTCATATTTTAATGTGCCATCAAACATACAAGAGCCATTCTCATAGTATGTCACATATTCTTCACGAAGCTTTGATTCCTTACGCCCCAAGTCCCTCTACAAATGATACAGGGAGAGCAAACATAATTCCTGTATTAGGCTCATCAAGTCCAACAACCTCCTTGATGGTCTCTCTACCTATCTTAACCTCTTCATCATTCATAACAAATAGCATCACCTTAACACCTTCATCATCATCTGCCAAAAGTGTCTTAAGCATTCCGAAAAGAGGCAGGTCATCCATCTTATCTATAACACTTGCCATCCCCATACCATCTAATATGGTTCCTCCATGAACACCCTTTTCTGCAAGCTCTCTGCATATTTCCGAAACCAAATCAGCCTTCTTAAGTATTAACACTAGTAAATTCATCGCCTAATTCCTCCATATATCCAAAGTATTATTATCTGTTATATATCTGTAGTTTCTTCCAAAGTATTATTGACTATAATATATCTGCATTCTCTTCCAAAATATTATCATCTATCCTAAATTAGTTTTTTGATATCCGTAATTGTTCTGTAAATCTCCTTAGCTATAGGAATCACATCATCATTAGGCTCTATTAAATCAACTACCATAACAGCATATGTACCGGCTGCACCTGCAGATTTAATACCATTGACAGAATCCTCAACCGCAATGGTTTTCTCCAGTGATACACCAAGCTCCTGACAAGCCTTTAAAAATATATCCGGTGCCGGCTTGCCATTCTCAACCATATCACCAAATATAAGCTTATCAAAATATTTATATATATCATGATCCACCAGGTATCCTGTAGCTCTCTCTCTTACTGTTGATGTGGCAAGCCCAATCTTTATTCCTTTTTCCTTAAGGTATGGCAATATTTCTTTAACACCTGCTTTTAGCTCTACACCATTTTCGCTTATATAGTTGTCCATTCGAGCCATCATCTTTTCTCTATACTCAAAATAATCGATACCTCTTCCAACTATGGCCTCGAATTTAGGTTTGTTGGTGAATTTATTACCGCCCGCTATGGCAAGGCACACCTTCTCCATCTCCTCATCGGTTATGCCTCTAGAGCGTCCCTCTTCTAACTGAAATCTTCTATATAGCTTTTCAGTATCTGTTATAACACCATCCATATCAAATACAACTGCTTCAAATCTATTCATCTTATTCTCCCTACATAATACCATTTACATTAAGTACGCATATCTGCAGATTCTCTTTCTATGTAATTCTTCATGCAATCATTTAGCAATTAACTTGCCAGGCAAATTGCTCTGCCTGGCAGTATATATGTTGTCATTTATGTTAGCTAATTTTAACACAGATTGCAGAATAATTATCGGTACTAGTCATGTCAGCTCTCTCTAACACAAGCTTTTCCATAGCAAGTAGCCATTCCTGCGCATCCTGAGTATCTCTAAGAAGCTGCATCATCTCATCCTCTAATACATACTCCCAAAATCCATCTGTCATAAGAGCGAAGCTCTGAGCCTCTCCTCTTTCTAACACAGCACTTAGATCAAAGCTCTTGGTGCTCCACTCAGCACCCATAACTCTAAGAAGCTTATTTCTATCCTCATGATGACGCATATCAGCTTCGGTAATATCACCCATATCCTTAAGAATCTGAACCATACTATGGTCTCTAGTTCTCTCGTATTTTGTACCATTCTCATAGAAACGATATAATCTGCTATCTCCTATATGAGCCCACTTAATCTGATCCTCAGTAACCACCAAAACAACCAATGTTGTCTTCATGGCATTGGTCATCCCTCTTTCTTCCTGCAAAGCAAGAAGTCCTTCCTGCGCCTTGGTAAATGCATTCTTAAGGAAATCCGCACTGTCGCCATATAGTGTAAATTCCTCTGCAACAACTCCCGCCACATAGGATGAGGCAACCTCACCACAATCATGTCCTCCAAGTCCGTCGCAAAGTATAAAGCACTTATCCTCACCATATTCTGCTTTAGTTATAAAATCTTCATTATTATCTCTTCCACCTGGAGATGTTGACATATAAAAATCAATCATAATATACCCCCGTTTTCAGGAAAACCTGCATCCATAAATCATCAAATTATTATATTACTTAGTTTTGTACAGTCTATAATATCTATAATTCTCTCGTATTACCCCGTACATTTGGTGTGTCCAAAAAATTCCAATATCTTGTATAATTGTACTACATTTCATATAAAACCACAAGCAAATTAGAGCTAAGAATATTGTTATGAATATTGCTATAATTTCAACTCAAACAACATCATAACAAGAGCTAATCGCTCTACAAAAATTCAGTCTCTAAGTCTTTTGGGATAATTGACAAATCTAAGAGCAAAAAGACCATGGCTATTGCTAACCATGGTCTCTATATTTTTTTATATCTTTTATTAATGTGGTATTATTCCTTATCCTTTTTTCTCTTTCCAAGGATGATGAATAATATTATAAGAAGAAGTAATGCTGCTATTCCGATTATAATCCAGAAGTTAAATTCCTTCTCAGATATAAGCTCGAACTCGTACTCAGCTGATGAAGTATTTCCAGCTGCATCCACAGCCTCCATATAAAGCTTATACTCTCCAATTTCTGTTACATCTATAGTTGCTACATTGTTAGTAATTGTAACCACCTTACCATTTAAGGTTACAGATGTAAGTGTATCCTCTTCAAGCTGAAGAGATACTGAAATGTTATAAGGCTCTAATTTCTTCTCCTTATCCTCAACTCCTGTTACGATGAATACTGGTGACTTAGTATCAAGCACGAACTCTACACTCTTTTCTGTCTTGTGTCCAAGCTCATCCTCTGCAGTAATGAGAAGTACATAGGAACCATCCTCCACTGCATCCTCACCATTATATTCCTGTCCATTTAAGTACATATGAACATCACATACTGTAAGGTCAGATACAAGCTCATCAAGATCCTTATCCCACTTAAAGGATGTAAGTGTCTTACCATCGTAATCAGACAAATCACCTATTACAGGATTAGTCTTATCAATTGTAAAGTGAACTGTCTTAGAATCAGTGTTACCAACTATATCCACACAGCTGATTGTAAGGTCATATATACCATCATCACTAAATGTGTGGTTAATAACTGTTGGGTTAGCTGTTGGGCTATAATCATCTATTGTGATTGGAGTAACCTTTCCTGTATCATCAGTTACACTTCCTGTGATAGTAACCTTCTTAGATGCGTAGAACTTATCAGTAATAGTTGATGTAATAACAACATCCTGATCTGTTACATCAAAGTTTGAAACACCCTCAAGCGTTACAACCGGCACCTCTGTATCAATTGTAAATGCACTTTCTGCATTTGCAGTATGTCCTGCATTATCCTGTGCATTAAATACTATACGATAGATACCTGACTCAGAGAAGGTTCTTGAGATTGCTGTATTTCTACCTGTAGGAGTATAAGTAATCTCCTCGATAAGCTCCTCACCAAAGCCTTCACCTGACTTCATGTAAATTTCAACTGTTCCTGTTGCATCACTCCAGAAGAGCTCCTGCATATTAAGTGAAACTGTTACAGGTGTTGATGATGAACCGCCATCACCTATACCACCAATACTTATATTAGGAGCAGTCTTATCTAATCTAAAGCTTACTGTCTTAGTGGCACTCTTATTGCTTGCCATATCGATAGAAAATACATTGATTGTATAATCTGCTTCTTCTGTATAAGTAAATGTTCTCACTGCTGTCTTAACATAATCACCTGTGCTTACAGGCTCATCAGGAACATTCTTAATTAACTGATAGTTAAAGTCACCCTTGTCCTCATTAGCATCACTTACTGAGTAAGCTACTGTTGAGTCGTTAGTAAATATAAGACTTCCTGTACTATCTGTGTAGTTAATTGCACCATTTACAATAGCTGAAATAGTTGGTGCTGATGTGTCCTTTACAAAATAAATTGTCTTAGACTCTGCCTCATTACCAGTTTTATCCTTAGCAGAGATGATAACCTGATGCAATCCTTCTGAAGTAGACTTATAGCTTGCAACGTGCTTTCCTGTTGCTGAATCATATGTCCAGTCAAGAGAAACCTTGCTACCATTATCTGTAACAACTACTTCATCTAAATTTATCTCAGTATATGTAAGCTCTAAGCCAACATTTGAACTGTAATAATAATCACGTGCTGTTCCATCAAAGTTAGTTGATGACTGCTTACCGCCCTTTGTTCCCTCAGCAATTTTAACTGTAACAACCGGCTTAGTACTATCTACGCTGAAGCTTGTTGTTTTTACTGAAGATACTCTTCCTGACTTATCGTATGCAGTTACTGTTACATTGTACTTTCCATCTGCAAGATTGCTAAGAGAAAGCTCTTCATTTCTAATTACTCTAGAGCCATCATCACTTACAGCTGCCATAGTATCGTATTCAAAATCCTTAGGGTATCTCTTAGTTCCATCCTCGCTTTCAACTACCATGCTAACCTTAGCAAGAGCAAGGTTATCACTTGCTGTAGTCTTAACTACAACTGATGATGAAAGTGGTATGCTGTTGTAAGGATTACCGTTTACTGTAAGCTCATCAACAACAGGATTCGTCTTATCAACCCTGATGCTTGCTGCTGCAGTATTAGAGTTAGTTGCCTTATCTGTTACACTTACATTAATCTTAGTACCTGCTGCTGTATATGATTCAGGCAAGTCTATATTGATGTTAGCTGCTGCTCCAGAATAGTTAACTCCATCTGTTGCATCAGTCTTATCTCCATACGAGTTGCTAATGCTGTACTTAACATTATCAATCTCTGACTCTACTGACTGAGCACCTGCCTTAATAGCTATAGCTAAATTATAGCTCTGGTACCATGTGCTGTCCTCAGCTAAAGCTGAACCGTCAGCATAATTAATTGTTGGAGCTGACATATCGAAAAGAAGCTGTCCAACAGAAATTGTCTTAGCCGGGTTACCTGTATCTGTAACTCTGAGCTGAATAGACTTAAGCAACTGATTAGAGCTTATGTCTGTTGGTATAGCAAGTGTCTGCTCAACTGTGTATTTTTTATTGTTAATATCATACTTTGAAGTAACTGATGTAGTACTATATACTGTGCTGTCAGTCAAAAGCTCCATTGTAGTGATATCGTAACCAGATATAGCCTTTACGTGAAGTTCAAGTCTCTTGTTAGCTATGTAGCTGCCGTTGCCTATCTGTGTAAGATCTATTACATTACCATACTGATCAGTAAGCTTTGCTTCTAGAATCTTTAACTGGTTATCAGGAACCACTAAGGTATAGGTTGCTGGTGTTAATTCTGTAGCGTTTGTTGCTATATCAGTAGCGATAGCACAGAACAATACACTGTCAGCACCGTTAAGCAAAGTCAAAAGATCCGATGTGGTGTACTCAACAAAATACTCCTCATTAGATGTAAGCTTACCCAAAAAGCTATCTGCCTCCGACTTTGTCAAACTACCAAGTTCTTTACTCTTGTCATTTCCAAAGTAATACTTTACATCTCCATCTGCAATACCAGATCTATTCTCAATCACCTCGTAAACAACAACAAATGTCTCTTCCTTTGTGGTATCCACTGTATACTTACGATTAGCTATATCTGATAATTCTGATTCTTCTATCTTTTTGTATTCAGTATCAGAAATCTTCTTATATACTCCTAATGCATTAATTGTAGGCGCTGTTTTATCGAATTCGAAGTCTCCAAGTGGTAACGTTATAACCTTACCATTATCGTCCTTTACCTCAACAACCCATCCAGTAACAACATCTGTCTCACTATTGAAAGTATAAGATAAGGTTCCACCATACAATCCAGCATCATTTGGTTTTTGCTCACCAGTTGTAAAGCTTATTTCAGCATATTTGTTATTATTTCCATCTCTTATAACAGCACTTTCAAGCTTATAACCTGATTCGAAGCTAACATTTAATTCATGTTCTTTATTAGATTTTACCTTTTCAAATTCAAGCCCGCCATCTGATATATCGTTATCTGAGTATGAATTGTCTGAAGTTGTCAACGAACCACTAACAAACTTTAACTCTTTATCAATAACCTTAATAGTACCTAAAGTTGTATACGCATCCATAGCACCATTAGTTACAGAGTCTACAAGCTTAGCCTTTACAATGTATGACTTAGTACTATCAGTTGCATCGATATCACTCATATCAAATACATATTTGTTAGTTCCTGGTTCCTTTGTTGCAGTTCTTGTACCAGCCATTCCAGAAATTTCAATTTCAATGGTAGCCGCCAAGCATGTATCATCAAGCATAAATTGTCCGGTTATACTTGTATAAGTAACATCCTTATCCAAGTAGAATACCT
>JAGALE010000137.1 GCA_017625335.1 Lachnospiraceae bacterium | reverse complement strand
TTAGCCGCCGCACTTAAGTAGTACCACTTGGCACTTCTCTCATCTATATCACCAAGAGTTCTCAATGCCTCAGCATACATCCTGTTCATAATGAAATTCTGGGCTGCATTAAGTCTACTCTCAGTCTGTGTTGTACCTCCACCCTGATTTCTAGCTCCTCCAAATGGATCTCCACCACCTGCAGCAAAGCCCATAAAGGCTCTAAAGAAATCTTCATAGCTATTAAAGCTTGTCTGACTAAAGCCTGAGCCATTAAAGCCCGATGAACCATAGCCTGATGTACCACCTTCACCATAGCTTGAGCCCGGACCATATCCGCTTCTACCATAGCCTCCGGTCTTCTTATTCATAATTGCATCATAAGCTGCCTGAACCTCTATAAACTTCTGTTCCATGGCATCCTTATTTGGATTGTTTATATTTGCATCAGGATGATACTTTCTACTTAATTTTCTATATGCTTTTTTTACCTCATCCTCAGAGGCACCGTTTTGTAATCCTAATACAGCATAAGGATCTCTCATAATCTTTTTCTCCCGAATATTTTAACTGTTTTTTTATGTTATCATATGCTATGCACATAACTTGGGGCTAATCTCACTTTCATTCAAGTCAGCCTCTAATTATTACCAGCTTATCTGTCTTTACATATACTAATGAACTTCATCCATATACCTGAATATATGATATTCCTAAGTATTGCAGTCTCATGTATTATAGGAAGTCTCTCATAGGACTTTGCCATATCACTGGCACACATCATTAGAAGCTTCTCCACATAAGCATCAAATTCTCCCATGGTAAGCTCATCCTGTAAGCATACTTTGTATCTATCTACAAATGGATTAAAGCTCCCCTTCTTCATATCCTTTTCCACATCATCGAAAGCATCCATAATATATATGAACTTTCCTAGGTTAAAGCCTAAGGTTCTTAGCTCACTCTTCCACATATCACCATATCTGTTCTTATCCCTTGCATCTAAATCTCTAGAAGATACATCAAGTATCTCTGCCATTATATCACCAAATGCATTGGATAGCTTGTCGATATTTGTATTACCGGCCTTTTCCAGTTCATATATGGAATTTAATGCTAACCTGATAGCAGCTGCCTTCCCTGGATATCTTGACTCCACTACTTTTGCCTGTTTTTTAAGAGTAGCTCCATACCCAAGCTTAACCAAGTTCTTCTCATCATTCCAATCATCCTGACACTTATAATAGGTAAGCAGCACATTCATATCTGCCACATAATCTATAAACTGATTAGACAGATATTTCTTCTTACCCACCGGATGTAACACACATCCACTTTGCATTCTATAGGTTACGGGCTCATATAAAGCAGACAGGAGCACTGCCGCAAACGTTGCATCGTAGCTTAAGCTTATCTGTCCCAGCAATCCATGATGATTACCTAAGCTATGACACAAACCACAGTAATACTCCCTATATCTTTCAAATTCTTTAATTTTTAGCTCCGGCTTGTTGACTCCTATATAACCAAACATTGCTAGCTCCTTCTAACAAACTTCATACTACATTTTGGACATGTAACCTCTATCTTACCGTGACCTCTTGGTACCTTTGCCTCCTGAAGTTCTTTATATTTATAAACAAGTCCTTACGCCTGGTTCATATCTTTCATAATGTTTTCACACATCTTATCAAACACCTGCCTAACAACCTTACTTTCTTCCTCAGTCACCCCTGCAAATACAATGGAAGCAACCTTGTCCTTTTCTTCCTTTAATTCCTTTAACATAGGTCTAATATTGTCAGTAAGTTTGAGATGCTGAACTCTCATATCCTTAGCATCTGGATTAATTGATATGAAACCCAAATCACTAAGTCTCTTTACCGACTGAGATATATGTCCCTTTGTAAACATATTTGTATTAGCAATATCTCTAGC
>JAGALE010000136.1 GCA_017625335.1 Lachnospiraceae bacterium | reverse complement strand
CATAACAGATCCACGAACAGTAGGTCTAATGCCCATGTGACGCTTACGTCCTGCCTTACCTACATTAACAAGGCCGTGCTCAATATTACCAACCTGACCGATTGTTGCACGACAAACGATAGGAACCATTCTCATCTCGCCTGATGGAAGTCTAAGAGTAGCATACTTGCCTTCCTTAGCCATAAGCTGAGCTGAGTTACCAGCTGAACGAACCAACTGAGCTCCCTTTCCAGGATATAACTCGATGTTGTGAATTTCAGTACCAACTGGAATATTTTCAAGTGGTAAACAGTTACCAACCTTTACATCTGCGTTAGCACCATTCATTACTGTATCGCCAACCTTAAGGCCAACTGGAGCAATGATGTATGCCTTCTCGCCATCTACATAGTAAAGAAGTGCGATATTAGCTGTTCTATTTGGATCGTACTCGATTGCAGCAACCTTAGCTGGAATATCGTCCTTTCTTCTCTTGAAATCAATAATTCTGTACTTCTGTCTGTTTCCACCACCGTGGTGTCTTACAGTTATCTTACCCTGGTTATTACGACCAGCTGTCTTATCCTTCTTAGCTAAAAGCGACTTCTCTGGAGTACTCTTTGTAATCTCAGCGAAATCAAGACCTGTCATATGTCTTCTAGAAGGTGTATATGGGTTATATGTCTTAATTCCCATTTTGTTTCTCCTTTCAAAACAATGTTTTATTGTCACGCTTTACTGCGTATATCCGCGATAAGCAGAGCAAAGTTTTCGCGTTTTGTTGCCGTGCTTGCACGATGCAACAAATATGCGGAAATTTTGTGAGCAACGCGACCGAGCCTTTAGGCGAGGTCTCTGCTTATCAATTACCTATTTCTATAATCCCTCAAATAACTCGATATCAGCGCTCTCAGCTGTAAGCTGAACAACTGCCTTCTTAGTCTTAGCAGTCTTACCGTAAGTCATACCACGTCTCTTAGTCTTACCATCGTAGTTCATAGTATTAACCTTTGCTACCTTTGCGCCCTCGAACATCTTCTCAACAGCTTCCTTAATCTGAGCCTTAGTTGCCTCAGTGTGAACAAGGAAAGTGTACTTCTTCTCTGCCATAGCGTTCATACTCTTCTCTGTAAGTACAGGCTTAAGTATTACGTCATAATATTTGATATCTGCCATTATGCATACACCTCCTCAATTGCTGCTACTGCATCCTTAGTCATAACAAGTGCGTCATACTTAAGAATGTCATATACGTTGATTGAATTTGTCATAGTTGTCTTAACTGTAGGAATGTTTCTAGCTGAAAGAACTACCTTCTCATCCTTATCCTTAGTAACAACTAAAGCCTTAGGAGCCTTAAGGTTGTTAAGGATCTGAGCGAACTTAGCAGTCTTAACCTCATCCATCTTGAACTCATCTACTACAATAAGCTTTGAATCCTGAACCTTTGAAGTAAGTGCAGACTTCATAGCGATCTGCTTCTCTCTCTTGTTCATCTTCATTGAATAATCTCTTGGCTTTGGAGCGAATACAACGCCACCACCTGTAAAGTGAGGTGCTCTTGTTGAACCCTGTCTTGCATGACCTGTTCCCTTCTGTCTCCAAGGCTTCTTGCCGCCACCTGAAACTTCTGAACGAGTCTTTGCACTCTGAGTTCCCTGACGACTATTTGCTAACTGGCTTACTACAGCCAAGTGTACTAAATGCTCATTTATCTCTACACCGAATACGTTGTCGTTAAGCTCAAGCTTATCTACTTCCTTACCCTCGATGTTATATACAGCTACTGTTGCCATCTTGTTTCCTCCTTCCTGAAAAGCGGCTTATTTGCCAACCTTTACTGTTTCCTTAATCATTACTAATGATTTCTTTGGTCCAGGAACGGCACCCTTTACCAAGATTACATTGTTTTCTACATCTATCTTAACTATCTCAAGATTCTGTACTGTAACTCTTACGTTACCCATATGTCCAGGCATCTTCTTACCCTTGAATACTCTACCTGGAGTAGTAGCAGAACCGTTTGAACCTGCATGACGATGGTACTTAGAACCGTGAGTCTTAGGACCTGTTCTCATACCGTATCTCTTGATACCTGAAGCATATCCCTTACCCTTTGACTTAGCAGTTACATCAATCTTATCACCCTCAGCGAAGATGTCAGCCTTGATCTCGTCGCCTGCATTATAATCAGCTACGTTCTCTAATCTGAACTCTCTAACGAACTTCTTAGGTGTAGTGCCTGCCTTCTTGAAGTGACCTACGAGAGCCTTACCAGCACCATGTGGGTTTCTGATAACTTTCTTTCCTGAAACGTCCTTAGTAGTTACTCTTTCCTTCTTCTCGCCGAAACCAACCTGAATTGCATCGTAACCGTCATTATCAACTGTTTTTACCTGAGTTACAACACATGGTCCAGCCTGTAATACTGTTACTGGTGTTAACACGCCATCTTCATTGAAGATCTGTGTCATTCCGACTTTAGTTGCTAAAATCGCTTTCTTCATTGTTATTTTCCTCCTAATTTTTAATTCACAGCGGATTGCCTTGGCAATCATACTAAATTCATCCCGCAACTCGTAATGGATGTAATTAGGTACTGCAATTTACTTATTATATATGTAGCTTTCGCTACGGTTACCTATTAGATGAATAAATAATTACTTCATCTTTACGTCGATGTGTACACCAGCTGATGTATCAAGCTTCTTAAGAGCTTCGATAGTCTTGTTATTTGGTGTAAGTACATCAATGAGTCTCTTGTGAGTTCTCTGCTCGAACTGCTCTCTAGAATCCTTATACTTATGAACAGCTCTAAGAATTGTGATCTTCTCAACCTTTGTAGGCATTGGTACTGGTCCACTAACCTTTGCACCAGTGTTCTTGATTGTCTCGATAATTTCCTTTGCAGTCTTATCGATTAACTTGTGATCATACGCCTTCAATGTGATTCTCATAATTTGACTTGCCATAAAAAAAGCCGCCTCCTTTTCGCACTTATTAGTAGTACGACAAGTGGTGACTGTACAACTTTCCCGTGTGTGTCGTAAATTTCTTCATTGCGATTGCACATAGCAACCCCATTATCCACGAGATTTCACACGTCATCTCCGTCCTATGACGGATGGTATTTGGTACAGTGACTTGTCGCCAGTTATCTTTAATTGACATTCGCTCCACGAAAAACCTACTTAATAGCTTAAGTAGCAACCTCCGCTTCTACGCTATCAATGTCACAGCAAGGGTTATTATATATCATTGAATTATAGAATGCAAGAACTTTTTTGTATTTTTTTAAGAACAATTTTCAATACGGAACACACACCATAATATGGACAATAATAAACCTTCCTTTTTAAGAAAAATCCATCTAATACCAATCTTATGGTGTGCTGTTCATTCAGTTATAGCTAATATGCCTATATATTTATTTTTATATCATCTTTTGTCTAATAGTTTCATTATAGTAGGTTCTACACCAAGAAAGCCACACATAGCCTTCGCTTCATTTAACGACCGTTCTCTTTTGTCCTTACTTATATTTGCCTTAACTGCCCTTATAAGTATATTTTTAGGTGAGTGAGCCAAATCCACAAATTCAAGGAGCTGAGTCTTGTAGCCACAGCTCTCTAACATCACTCCTCTTAATGCATCTGTGGCAAGAGCCGCTGTTCTTTCCTTGATAATTCCATACTTCATCATAGGTGCAAGCTCATCACTTGCTATGGTTTTATTGACCTCGTGTTGACAGCACGGAACTGACAATATATATGTCGCATTCCAATTCACTGCATTATACAAAGCATAGTCTGTAGCTGTATCACAGGCATGAAGCGTCACAACCATATCAACAGGCATATCTGATTTATAACCATTTATGTCTCCTAATTTGAATTGCAGGTTATCATAACCATATTTTTCAGCTGTCATATTACACTTTTTTATAACGTCCTCTTTAAGGTCCAACCCCACTATATTTGCTTTTATACCCTTAAGCTCTACCAAATAATAATACAATATAAATGTAAGATAGGATTTACCGCAGCCAAAATCTACTATATTGATGGTTTCCTTATTATGATTTTTTATAACATCATCCACAAGCTCTATAAATCGATTTATCTGCTTAAACTTATCATACATAGAAGCAACCACCTTGCCCTCCTTTGTGAATACTCCCATATCTACAAGTGGAGGAATAACAGTTCCTTCTTTAAGAATATAATTCTTTTGTCTATTATGACCTTTCACATCGGCTGTAGCAGCTTTGCCAGTTTCCTTTCTGCCACCAGCCATCAATTTACTGTTCTTAAGCAGCTTCCCTGACTTTGAGCATTTGAAATCTATCTCCTTAGTGTCAGTGAAAACATTCATCTGTTTTAGTTTTTCAGGAAATGCATCCAACACAGCTTTTACAGTTTCTTCTATATTAATGTT
>JAGALE010000135.1 GCA_017625335.1 Lachnospiraceae bacterium | reverse complement strand
TTATACTCAGGATATATCAGGATATAACTATTATTCATATCCTGATATATTGCAATTAGAATATGATGCTGCATGTAATCTGGCTTGTCCGTCATGTAGAAATAATTATGTATGTGATAGTGGAAAAAAGGCAGAGCATATTACAAGTTATGTATTAAAGAATATTGTTCCTTATATTACACATATTCGTTGTGCTGGATTTGGTGAGGCATTATTCAGTAAAAATTATAAGCATATTATTTCTTCTGAAGAAACACGAAATAAAGAATTATATTTGTTAACTAATGGTTTGTTGCTCGATTACAAAAAAGCGATGGATTTATTGTGCCATTTTAGTAAGTTGTCTATTGATGTATCTGTTGATGCGGGAACAGAAGAAGTATATAAGTTGATACGTGGTGGAAATTATTCATTATTGATAAGAAACTTGCATGATATTAGTAAATTGCATTTAAGTGGTAACATTTCAAAGTTTGTTTTGAATTATACAGTTAGTAAGAAAAATATTTGTGATTTAAATCATTTTTTAAAAATGGCAGAGGATTTAAATGTTGATAGTGTCAGGATATCAGCAATTCACAATTGGGGAAATATGACCAAAGATGAATTTGAGGATATGTCTATATTGGATGCAAATTTTAAATTGAAAAGTGAAGTATGTGAGTATTTTAAAAATATGGATGCTTTTGATGTAAAGATATTGGATAATAATGTAGGATTTGAAGAACTAACTAAAACTTGATAACTAGTGTGTAGATAAGTTATAATATCAATAAAATGTATGAATAAATGCACATATTATTACGAAAAGGATGAGAAAGCAATGAAAGAAAATGTTGATTATGTTCAAAAAGGATTTCGTATCTTGGTTAGTTCTATGTCGGGATACATAGGACAGCAATTGACTAAGATATATAAGGATAAATGGTGGGATATGGTATTGGCTAATGCTGACACAAGAGATATACCTGCTAGTGGTGAGTATGGTGAATTGCTAGATTCATTAGATATTGCTAATTGTATCAGAATAATCGATCGTATGTGGATTGATGTGTTCGGAAACTTACTTAAACAAAATTGTCGCTCCTGGGCTAAGGAGTTAATGGGTATCCGTAACATTGTAGCTCATTTGGGTCAGAAGGATTTAGACCAGCCTATGGCAGAGAGAGCTCTTGATACTATGCGATTGCTTTGTAACGAAATAGATCCAGATGGGGCCGCTGAAATAGATGTATTATATAAAGAGGTTCGTGCTATGGCTTTAGACATGGCAGGTATGTCTTCTGGTGGTGTAGGCATTGCTCAACCAGAAACTGTCTCTAAGAGAGGTGAACTTGTAGAGGGAAGCCTGCTTAAGATTACAGATACTGCATTAATAATTAAGACCGATATGACTAAGAAGGTTACATTTGGCGGGAAAACAGTGCCTTATCCAGTATACAAGGTTCGTCTTGACCTACTATATTACAATGATCAGAATGATCGTATCTCAACATGGATTTCCAGCTATGAGTCAGAGAATGGTGAGGGCTCACTTAGTGCTCTTGGTGAGGATACAAAAAGTAGATTTGTATATAACAGAGTCATAGAGGGCTTTATCTGTGAGAGTAATTTTGAGGCTATACAGAAAACTCAGACTAATATTAAGATGCTAGGCCAGAGAGAGCCGGGAGTTACCCTAGCAGATGGACGAGTTGTTGACGGAAATCGTAGATTTACTTGTCTTAGAAGGCTTCAGCGTGAAACTCCGGAACCATTGTATTTTGAAACAGTTATTATGGATATGGATATTCAGGCTGATAAGAAGCAGATAAAGCTTCTAGAGCTTGCTATTCAGCATGGTGAAGAAAAGAAGGTTGACTATGACCAGATAGATTTTTCAATCGGTACATATCGTGACATAGTTCAGACTAAACTTTTAACGGTAGAAGAGTATGCACAAAGTACAAATGAGCAGGTGGCTGATGTAAAGAAGCGTATAGAGATTGCTGAGCTTATAGCAGAATTCTTAGAGCATATTAAGCTTCCAGAGCAGTATCATGTAGCGAGAGAATATCAAGTATATGCGTTATTTGTAGAGATGCTTCCGTTACTGAAAAAATTGAATGACATTGAGAAAACACAGCTTAAATGTGCTGTATTCAACAATGTTATGATGAATGCTTTGACGGATCAAAGAAAGTATATAAGAGACATAAAGGGACTTATCAAAAGCGATACATACAGGGATTACTTTACAGAACAGGATGTAAAGAATCAAGAGATACAGGATAAGTATAAGGATGTTGAGATAAAGAATAAGAATAGTATAGATAGCTTTGCAGAGGCAAATATAAGCATAGCTGAGGAACTACATCTTTCTCTTGAAAAGGCATTGCTTCGTTCTAGAAGAACTCAACTTAAGAACATTCCTACAGAAAATGTATCAAAAAGCTTTAATCTCTTATCAGAGATAGATACAAAGCTCTTCGAGAAGATGAGTGATGAAGAAAAGGCTGGCCTAAAGGCTGATTTGGAGGAATTGACAAAGCTGGTACAGAGGCTAAAAAGGAAATTATAAAAGGGTTGCAATATGAGTATAAAGACATTATCGATAGAACGAATTGATTTATCTGTCCGCTCACTGAATGCACTGCAAAGGGCTGGTGTTTATACGGTGGGAGATATGCTCCAATATAACGAGGAAACATTACATAGAGTAAGAAATCTTGGTGCAAAATCAATAAGTGAAATCTTAGGTAAAATTGAAGAGTATAAGAATAAAGCTATGGCTGATACTGCATCCTCTGATGAGAATGCTAAGACGGTGTTTAATATTCTTTATCTTGCTGACTACAGAACAGACATACTTACATATGTACGGGCAAATGACATAGATATTACTAATATGGGATTATCAAACAGACCTAAGAACCAGCTTCTCAAGAATGATTATACTAAACTTAGTGAAATAATATTTATGAACAAGCAGGATTTCCTTAAGCTACCTGCTATGGGAGTGTCATCAGCAGATGAAATTATGAGT
>JAGALE010000134.1 GCA_017625335.1 Lachnospiraceae bacterium | reverse complement strand
TCTATCAGGAGCCGTCAGACATGATAATTAATTATGGATAACATCTGAGGAAGGAAGAACCCCTTCTTCTGTTATCTGATATATAGAAACTTATTAACCAAGTAGTCTTAGTGGCTACAGCAATATAATACTAGGAGGTGATCAAGTGTATGAATAAGGAAGCCTTTGGCAAGCTTGTTATAGATGCCCAGGAGAGCTTGTATAGAGTGGCAAAGTCGATTTTATACAGTGACGAAGACTGTAAGGATGCCATATCTGAAGCTATTACTAAAGGCTTTGAGAAGCTTGATACCCTTAAGAAGGATAAATTTGCTAAGACCTGGCTAACAAGAATTCTAATCAATGAGTGTTATGACATTTTAAGAAAGAGTAAAAATATAGAAGATATTGAGGCTCATACCTACGAGCTTGGCTATGAGGAGCCGGACAGTTATTCTGAGCTTTACGAGGCAATTATGAAGCTTGAGGTGGACTATAGAACAGCCATAGTTCTTTACTACATAGAGGGATATAAAATCAAGGAAATTGCATCTATGGTTGATTCCACTGAATCGTCAGTTAAGAAGAGATTAGCCAGAGCTAGAGAGAAACTAAGATTTTATTTGGAGGGAGGATTAAAGGATGAAGATAGATAAGAAGGATTACCCTAAAATGCCTGATGATATAAGAGATATGATTAAGCAACAAGTGGAAAATGAAATATCAAGCAGTGAAACTAAAGTTAAATCTGTTTCAAAGGGAAGATTTGTGAGATATGCGGTAGCTGCCCTTGCAGGAACCTTATTGGTTGGAACTACGGTGTATGCTGCATCTAAGCTTATATCCATAACCACAGAGAAGAAGGGTGAGTATGGACTAGAGACTAAGGTTACTGTGTCAGAGAATCTTGATAATGGGGATGAGAAGGAGAATGTGGAAAATCAGAATAGTGAGGGTAGTGAGAGCACAGTTATAGATGAGGATACAACAGAAGTTCCATATGATCGATATGAGCTTATGAATGAGGAAAACTACGTTCATATAGATATAAGCTACATGCCAGAGGATGTATATATTCAATGGACTGAGGATGTGGCTACTTTAAAGCTACATTCTTACTCTGAGATGGATAGAGAAAATAGAAGTATGACCTTCTATATGTGGAGGATACACGAAGGTGTTGAATATACTCATAATGATGTAAATGTTGTAAATACCGAGGAGTTTGAAGTTCCTGGAGGTACAGCTGTTTTGGTAGAACTAGATGGTGGTACAAGAAAGGTATATATGGCATATGATATAGGCTATGTGCTTGATATCTGGGCGCAGCCGGGTATAACCAAGGATGAGTTTGTAAATGTAGCAAAGGGGATTAGTCTTGAGGTAGCAACTAAGGAAGAGGCCGAGGAAGCAAGTAATATAAATTTCATGATGGCACCTGCTTATGTTCCGCCGTTTGAGAGTGTTCAGGAGGGCGATATAATCTATGTTGAGACAGAAGATGAGCTTGAGAGAAGGATCACTGTAGCCAAGGATGAGCTTAAGGTTTATCAGGTTGGAGAGGAGTTTGGAATTCCTGAGAAAAATGGTAATGTGAAAGTGACCAAGGTAGAAATATGTGATGACTTAAGTGTCGTTAATAAGGATGTGTTTGATTTCTACCAGGGAGAATATCCTGATTTTATAGATGAAAATGGTAAGCTAAGGGATGAGGTTGTTTCTTATTGTAAGGTGGGAGATGGAGTAAATTTCCTAGATGAGGTTGTAGCTTCAGAAACAATTCCGGTTAAGCTTGTTTATATTGAGGTTGAATATACCTCAGATACAGGAACTCCAGAGATGTTGTTTTATGGAAATCTAATGCTTATTAATGAAAATAATGATAGCTATGAAATATATGATGGTTTAAGCCCACTTGCCAGAAGCACTGAATATGATGTGGTAAGAACAAACTACTATAGAAATGAGCCAGAGGAAATCTATTTTTACAATGGAAATGATGTGTGGGAAAAGAATCATTTTGAGATTATGCAGGCAGGAGAAACAAGGACAGCTTCATTTTGTTATGTAGTTAGAGAAGATTGGCTACCTTATATGTATTTTGACATTACATGTGCAGACCCAACAGATTATTTTAAACAAAGTATACTTGATACAGGTGTAATTGATATAAGACAGTAAGCTCATCCCCAGTGGTTAATTCCACTGGGGATTGCTTTGCGTTAAGGGATGTGGTAGTCTAAAAAATATTTTTAATATAAATCGCACAAATCGACTCTTTCAACCGTTATTATATTGAAGGCCTTTAAAACAAAATCACAAGTCAGGAGGTGAGGTCTTGGATAGTAGAGAATACGAACGCATTGTAAAAGAGAATATTGATACAATCTATAGGATAGCTCTAAGCTATACCAAGTCCACACAAGATGCAGATGATGTGGTTCAGCAGACCTTTATGAAGCTTCTTACCAAGCAGGTGAGCTTCAAGGATGAGGAGCATATTAAAAAGTGGCTAATTAGAGTTTGTGTTAATGAGTGCAACAGCTTATTTTCCACATTTTGGAGAAGGAATGTTGGCTCTACAGACGAGATGTCTGAAGAGGCTTCCTATGAGGTGGAATTCGCAGATGGGACACATGAGGAGCTGTTTGAAGCCATTAAGGAGCTACCAGCCAAAAGTAGAATTGTTATATACCTCTTTTATTACGAGGATTACTCCTCTAAGGAGATAGCTGAAATATTACATATTAAGGAACCAACTGTTAGAACCAGACTTGTGGCAGCAAGAAAAATGTTAAGAGCAAAGCTGAAGGAGGCGTGGGAAGATGAATAATAGAGATTATGTACGGGGAGCGTATGATGAAATTCATGCACCAGATGCGCTGTTCGGAAAGGTTATGGATATGAAGAATAAAGAAGTAAAGAAATTTGATAAGAGAAATGTGTTAAAGTATGCAGCAGCATTTATGGCATTTGCAATTGCATTTGCAGGAAGCAATGGAATCTGTTATGCAGCAACAGGTGAGACTTGGGTGGAGAAAGCCTATGTTTATATCAATGGTGAGAAGCAGGAGGTTGATATGACATGGTCTCAGGATGGTGACACCTTGGTGGGACAGGCTGAAATCACCACAGATGATGGAGTGGTTTGCGAAGTTGTGGAGATTCCAAATGAAGATGGAGACATTGTAGTAGATGATGTAGTGATGGAATTTACAGATAGCAATGTAGATGAATTTGCTGTGAATGATGATGGTACTAGTGTTGTTATTTCACAGAACAATGTGCCACAGCTTAAGAACGAAGACGGTAAGGTATATTTGGTAGTTGCTGATGAGACTGTAGATATTACAGAGGATTTTGCAGATGGTGAGGCAACTGGAGAAATTAAGTATGATGGAAAGGTTGTAGGCTATACTATTACAGGAAGACTCGATGAACATCAGATAGAATTAATTGAAAAGTAAAAATAAACTAATAGGGAGTAAAGGGCTGGTAGCATAACTATCAGCTCTTTTATAATAATAGTAATTATCGTATTTCCGTTCTTGATATTACAATATGAATAAATTATAATAACTTTGAAGGTGCTATCCCGTTGCACGCATAGGATATAGCAAGTGGTTGACCTTTCGGTTTTTATTTTTTGTTTTATGCAACATATTGTTCCTAGAAATTTTGTTTTTTGCAAAGGAGGGTTCGATATGAATAATTATCGGAGGACATTTTTGATGTTAGAAATCATTTCCATAGTGGTTACAGTTATCAGTATAGTTGTTACTATAATTAGCATAGCTGTAACCAAGAAATCTATGGATGATGATAAATCTGTACATACAAAAAGCAACCACTCACCCGACCAAAAGTAGAGGTTGCTTTTTGTAACTCATACCGAAAGGTCAACCGCTTATCCTATGGGATAGCATCTTTCTTTCTATATAGATATTACTATAATAATTCTAGTTAGTCAATGGGAGATAAACAATTATTTTCAGATAACACGAATTAGAGAGAATGTGAACAGATTTGATTTAATTATGAATAATACAAGGAAAAAATACTTACATAAAGTTTAAAATGAGTAAATAATTTGTTAATAATTATATTGTATATTAAATATAGTTCATTTCATAAATTTATAATTTTTCTTCAAGAACAGGGAAACCTGTTCACGCAAAAGAGACCGAAAACTGATGTTTTTGGTCTCTTTTGCGTTGTGGGTATATAAAAAACTTAAAAAGGATTATGAATATTTTTTTAGTGGTAGAATTATCACTATTTTTTGTGTCCATATTTAACAAACTTTTTACTATAACAAGATTTTTGATTTTACAATGTGAAAGTATAATAAAAGCATCCTAGGAAATATTTGAACGATAAAGAATAATTAACTTTTTAAGAGGAGACAGAAATGAGAAAGAAATTAAATAGAGCAACAGCAATATTGATGTCAGGTTTGTTGCTTATGGGATTAACAGGATGCGGAACTAAGGATACAGAAAACAACACAGAGAGTGCTACCAAAGCGGAGATAACACAGGAGGTTGTAACTGAGGATATAGCAGAGGATACAGTAGCAGACAGTGGTGAGCAGGCACCAAAGTACGTTTTTATGTTTATCGGTGATGGTATGAGCTATCCACAGCTTCAGTCAACATCAGACTATTTGGGAGCGTTAAAGGATGAGGATTATTTTATGGCACAGCCTAGCCTTGATGACAATCAGGGGGCAATCCTAGATGGTCCTCAGTACTTAAACTTTATGAACTTTGAAGCAGTGGGTTCTGCAGTTACATATGATAGCAACTCATTTGCCCCGGACTCAGCTTCTACAGCAACTTCATTATCAACTGGAAATAAGACTTACTCTGGTACAATCAACGTTGATGAGACTGGAACTATTGAGTACGAGACTATCACTGAGAAGGTGCATAATCAGCTTGATATGAAGGTAGGAATTATTACATCAGTTAACCTAAATCATGCAACACCGGCAGCTTACTATGCTCATCAGGCAAGCAGAAGTAACTATTATGATATAGGCGTGGAGCTAGTTGAGTCAGATTTTGAGTATTTTGCAGGTGGCGGATTACTTAAGCCAGATGGTCATGATTCAGAGAATCCATCAGAGAATCTGTATGGATTAGCTGAGGATAATGGTTATAAGGTAGTTATGACTAAGGCAGAGGCTGAGAAGATTAGTGCAGAAGATGAGAAGGTAATTATTATAGATGAGCATCTTGCTGATTCTGATTCAATGTCTTATGAGATTGACAGAACTGAAGATATGTGGTCATTAGCTGATTATGTAGAGAAGGGTATTGAGGTGCTTGATAACGACAATGGTTTCTTTATGATGTGTGAGGGTGGTAAGATTGACTGGGCTTGTCACGCAAATGATGCTGCATCATCAATTCATGATACAGTAGCATTATCGGATGCAGTGCAGGTGGCAATTGATTTTGCCAAGGAGCATCCTGAGGAGACACTTATTATTGTAACCGGTGACCATGAGACTGGTGGTCTTACAATCGGATTTGCGGGGACAAATTACGATACATACTTAACACTTCTTGAAAGCCAGAAGATTTCATTTGCTAAGTATGACAGTGATTATGTAGCTTCATATAAAGAGAATAAGACTTCATTTGATGAGGTGTTAGTTGATATTGAAGAACTGTTTGGACTTAAAATCGAGGGTGAGGAAGGCGACAAGCTAGTACTTACTGATTATGAGAAGGAGCAATTAAGAGTAGCTTATGAGAAGAGTATTAATGGTGCAGAAACAGGCGAGGATGCTCAGTTGGAGTATGTAATGTATGGTACCTACGAGCCACTTTCAGTAACAATTACTCATATTTTAAATAACAAGTCAGGTGTATCATTTACATCTTACTGCCATACAGGACTTCCTGTTGCAGTGCTTGCAGATGGTGTAAATGCTGAGGAATTTGACGGATACTATGATAACACAGAGATATACCACAAGCTGGCAGATATGTTAAATGTAGAGTAAGACTGTGATTTAAAATAAAATATATAATGTGTGTATAGAACCTATAATACGAGCTTATATAAATTCTCCACTGGCGTGGCTGGGGGAGAATTTTGTGAGTTTGATGAAAAAAACTATAAGTAAGAGGTAAGAATGAAAGAGAATTTAAAGAATAGAATACAATACAATGCACCACTTTTGGTTTGTGTGTTGGTAATAATAGTGTTATTGTTGTTACCTACAGGCTACGAGAATAGGGTACAATATCAGAGTGCAGACAGATGTAGTGCAAAGGTGATAAAGACAGATAACAGCTCCATAAAGGATACAGGCTTGATTCGTTCAGGGGAACAAAGGTGTACCATTAGACTTTTAGATGGTGATTTTCAGGGTGAAGAGGTAATTGGGATAAACATGCTACAGGGCTCCTTGGAACAGGATAAAATATTTGAGGTTGGGGACAAGGTATTAGTTGTAGTAAGTCACAGTGACGG
>JAGALE010000133.1 GCA_017625335.1 Lachnospiraceae bacterium | reverse complement strand
CAGAAGCAACTCAAGCTACTGATATTAAGATAGCAGTTGTTGGAGACGGTCTAAATGAATCTCAGGAATACTACGAAAATATGTACCGAGATGTACTTAATTTAAACTACAAAATAGTAATAGAGGGAATAGATAATTATGAGTATTCAGAAGGAACCTCCGGTATAGGAGAGGTTGTTATGAGCGGAAGCGAAAATGCCATGGATACTATAGGATACACATTTGTAGATTCAAATAATGATGGTGTAGCTGAGCTTATTATTGGAGCAATATCTGGGGAAGAGAATGGAAAATATTATGGTGAGTATATTTATTCTGTATACACCTATGATGTTATGCCACAGCTGATTTTAGAGGGATGGTCAAGAAATAGATGTTTTTTACTTAACGATGGAACATATTATACTGAGGGTTCAAGTGGTGCCATGTACAGTGTGTTTGAGAATTATAAGCTAGGTGCAAATGAGACAGAGCTTACCTGTATGGATTATTATTTTACTAAGGAAAAGGACGAAACTTTTGAGGAGTATGGATTTTATCATAACACTTCAGGAGAGTGGGATATAACTGTATCAGAGGAGTTAGACGAGGAGAAGTACTGGAATATATCAGAAGCTTATAGCGGAAGAATAATTCCTCTGGAATATAAACCATTTGCAAAATATGAGTATATGGGAAATGAAGTTTCATCTAATGTAGTTTCTGTTGAATGGATAACCAAGGAAGAACTTCATGAGACTCAGATGGGTAACTTCGTGGCAGATTCATCGGAATATGAGGTTATAGCAGCCATTACTGCCCATGAAAATATAAAGAATCTTAAGATTCTATCGCTTACATATGAGGAATCAGATGATATGGGAAATACTGTATTTTCTGTTGAAGAGCTATATACCTATGGTGACTTTGAGGCGGGCATACCATTTGCCATAACCCTTACTATGTATGGAACTATACCTAGCTATGGAATATCATACGAGACAGCTGATGGCATGACTCACTATTATGCTATAAGTGAGAGTGGTATGGATGGGTCTGCTGTGTTGGTGGAGTTCATTGCTAAGTAATAATTTGCAGAATATTAGAGGTGTATGATGGCTAAAAATGTAATGATTACAGGAACTGGCAGAAGCTATGCTCTAGGCTACAATATGGTTCTAAGATATCTGAAGAATGGTGACAATGTTATAGCTACTGTTAGAAAAGAGTCAGAGGAACTTGAAAAACTAAAATCAGTATATGGCGAAAAGCTCTTAGTAGTAACCATGGACATAGGCAGTACAGAATCTGTTAACGGTGCTATGGAAATGGTGCAGGAACATTTTAAACATATTGATATTTTGATAAATAACGCAGTTACAGTTTCAGAGGACTGTGATAAGGAATTTTTTGATACAAATCTTGATTATATAGCTCATACAGTAGATGTAACCGGAGTTGGCCCACTTAGGGTAATTAAAGCATTTTATCCATTGTTGATAGAAGGAGATGATATGTCACTTGTGATTAACATTTCCTCTGAGGCAGGAAGCATAAGTAAATGCTATCGAACTAATCTAATAGATTATGGTATGGCTAAAGCTGCTCTTAATATGGGTACTATGAACCTGGTAAATGTATTCAAAGATAATGAAAGAATTAATATATTATGTGTTCATCCGGGATGGATTAGAACAGATGGTAAACCCGATAACCAAGCTCCTTTGTCTGCCTATGATGCAGCAGAAATATTAAGAAAGCTATTTGACGAGAAGAGGTACGATAAAACGGGACCTAGGTTTATAACAAATGAGGGTGAGGAGTATCCGTTTTAACTATAATTTTTTGAGGAGAAATGTGTTATGAATATACTTGTTATTGGTGGAACCAGATTTTTTGGAGTTCATATGGTGAATGAGTTGATTGAGATGGGGCACCAAGTCACAATCGGAACTAGGGGATTAACGCCAGATTCTTTCGGTAACAGAGTAAGTAGAATTAAGCTTGATCATACTAATCCAGATAGTATGAAAAATGCACTTAAAGGGTTTCATTTTGATGTGGTGATTGATAAGGTAGCATACTGTTCTAATGATATAAAATATGCTATGGAATCAATAAGCTGTGATAAGTTTATTTATATGTCTAGTACAGCCATATATGAATTAGATCACAAGGATGTTAGAGAGGATGAGTTTGATGGACTTTCAGGAGAGTTAGTTTGGTGTAATAGACCAGACTATTCATACAGTGAAGTGAAAAGACAGGCAGAGTATGCTCTTTGGCAAAAATACGGAGATAGACAATGGATTGCTGTTAGATATCCTTATGTCGTGGGAGAAGATGACTATACTAAGAGGTTATATTTCTATGTGGAGAATGCTATAAAGGGAAATCCTATGTATATTGATAATGTGGATAGTCAGATGAGCTTTATTAAGTCAGATGAAGCAGGAAAGTATATGGCATATTTAGTTGATAAGGATTTTACTGGTCCAATTAATGGATGCTCTTATGGTACCATATCTATTAGAGAAATTCTTGAATATGTTGAGAAGAAGACAGGAAAGCAGGCTGTGATTGCTGATACAGGGGAAGTGGCACCATATAATGGTACAAAATCTCATAGTGTTAATGTGGATAAGGCAGCAGGACTTGGATATGAGTTTTCTAATATAAAAGAGTGGATGTATGAATTGATAGATAGGTATATAGAGATTGTTTGGTAAAGTAAGTAATAAGGAGAAATGAATGGATATACTGTTTGAGATTATCATTGAGTTAATGGTTGAGCTTACCATAGGTGATTTGGATTTTCCGTCAAATAATAAGCATAGTAAGCCAGTAAAGATAATAGTTACAATACTATTTGTTGCATTTTACATAGCTTTAATAGTGATGATTACATGGGCTGCGTTAGCAAGCCTGAATAAAGGTGAATATGGAATGTTTGCGTTTCTACTTGTGGTTGATATAATTGTAGCAGTGGGTGTTATTTGCGCTTTAGTAAAGAAATACAAAAAGGTAAGGAAGATGTAAATGGAAATAATAGATAAGAATTTAGATGGAGGCAAAGCCTTCGATTGGGGAAAAACATCAAGTGACTATGCAAAATATCGTGATATCTACCCGCAGGAGTTTTACGATAAGATTGTTAGCCGTAATTTGTGTATAGATGGACAGACTGTCCTTGATCTTGGAACCGGAACTGGAGTTATACCAAGAAATATGTATCCTTATGGTGCAAAATGGATAGGTACAGATATCTCAGAAAACCAGATTGAACAGGCTAAACTATTGTCACAGGGATTGGATATTGAGTACTATGCAAGATCAGCAGAGGATATAGATTTTCCAGAAAAATCTTTTGATGTGATTACAGCCTGTCAGTGCTTTTGGTACTTTGATCATGAGAAAATTATGCCATCACTACATAAGCTTCTTAAAAACGATGGTCGTATATTGGTGTTATATATGGCATGGCTTCCGTTTGAGGATAAGATAGCTGGAGAGAGCGAAAAGCTGGTGCTTAAGTATAGTCCTAACTGGAGTGGTGCAGGAGAAACTATGCACTCTATATTTCTTCCAGATTGTTATAACGACAAGTTTGAATTAGTATATCATGATGAATACAAGCTAAATGTACATTTCACTAGAGATAGCTGGAATGGAAGGATGAAAGCTTGTCGAGGTGTAGGAGCATCCCTCTCAGAAAGTGAAATAGCAAGCTGGGAGAAGGAACATATGGAGTTACTTGAGAGCATTGCCCCTGAAGAATTTGATATACTTCATTATGCTGCAATAGCGGAGTTAAAGAAAAGATAGGATGAAAGTTGGATTAAGTAATAATTATCTGATTTATATTGTAATTTATAATAAACTTGCTATAATATAATTATAAAGGCAATCGCCACAGAGTGGTTGACCAGTAAAAGAAAAAACCTTCCTGGACCGGTCAAAGTACAGGGAAGGTTTTTCTAGTTTAATGACAAATCATATAAATGAATGTCAGTAGTGCTATGATAAACATGCCGAAAGCTATAAGGTCTTTAAAGTCAAAATTTTTCATAAGCATCACCTCCATTCTGTAAGAATGAAGGTCAACCACCCTGTAACACGATTGCCAGTAGCTATCGCTACTAATATAATTATAGCACAAAACGATACAGAACACAAGTTCGAACATAGAAATATAATTATAAAGGATTATATTAAAATGATGTTATTAGAAACAACAAAAAACACACGAACCATCCTTCCGGGCAGCTTACGCTACATAAGAAGTGATGTTCCAAATAATTTAACAGATGAAGAAGTTGATTGGTTAATATCTAACAATATCTGCACTATTGTGGATTTGCGAGAAGATGAAGAACGTCAGCAAAAGAAGTGTAGATTAATAGATGATAATCGATTTTTCTATCATTGTATGCCTGTAACTGGTGGGAATAAGATTCCAGCATCTGTGGATGAGGTGTCCAAATCATATATAAGTATGGTAGATGATAATATGTTACAGACCATAGACACCATGCTTAATGCCAAGACTAATGTTCTATATTTTTGCAATGCAGGAAAGGATAGAACAGGAGTTGTATCAGCCATAATATTACATAAGCTTGGTATGAGTGATGATTATATTGTAGAGGACTATATGAAGACAAAAGACAATTTGGCAGATGCTTTGAAAAGCTTTGCTAGAAAATGTCCAGATGTAGATATTAATATAATTACTCCAAATGAAAGGTATATGAGAGAATTATTGCAGTGGTTAAAGCTCGGATGGGATAATATGCAATAGTGCCATTTTTTTCAAATATTCTTTTTTGGGATGAGGGATAAGAGGTGATGAGATATGGATAGAAATATACTAATAAACAATTTAACTGGAAAATATGT
>JAGALE010000132.1 GCA_017625335.1 Lachnospiraceae bacterium | reverse complement strand
TTCTGCCATTGGTGGAGCTGATACAGAAGAAAGTGAGCTTGCGGCAGAAGAACTAAAAAGACTTATAAAATCGGCTGAACCAACCGATTATGAATGGGTAAGCTATTATATGGATATACCGGTGAAGGTTGAAATGGGAGTGGTGAATGGTAAGCCTTACCGATATGATGAGGTTTTAAATCTTACAGATGAAGAGTGGATGGAGCTTAGTGAACAGGTATATGGATTTTAATATAAAAGAGAGTACTTAATGAGGATTAAAGTATGAGTAATAAAGAAATAAGAAAACGTCTGGAATCCATGACAGAAACTAAATACAAGGAGTTTTCCCAATCCCTTATCCCGGGGAGTAGAACAATACTTGGAGTGCGAATTCCTGCATTGAGAACCCTGGCCAGGGAGCTTGCAAAGGGTGATTGGAAGAACTATCTTGATAATGCAGTGGATGATACCTTTGAGGAGGTAAATCTTCAGGGCTTTGTAATTGGTTATGCCAAAAGTGACTACCAAACTCTGCTACCATATATTAAGAGATATGTAGCAAAGATAAATGACTGGTCTTTGTGTGATGGCTTTTGCGCTACATTAAAAATTACAAAAAAATACAAGGCGGAATTTAAGGAGCTACTTAAAGAGTACTCCTCAAAAGACACAGAATTTGACCAACGCTTTGTGGCCATTATGCTTATGAATTATTATCTGGAGGATGAGGATATAGATGAGACTCTTGCTATGTTGGATACCCTAAAGCATGATAGCTACTACCGTAAAATGGGCGTGGCTTGGGCGGTGGCTACCGCTATGGCAAAGCAGAGGGAGAAAACCTTGGAGTATATGCAACCAGGTAATAACACTCTGGATGACTGGACCTATAATAAGTCTATTCAGAAGATGATAGAATCTTACAGAATTAGTGATGAGGATAAGGTTATGCTCAGAGCAATGAAGCGGTAAAAATAATGAATGGTATTGAGATGATTTGAGGTAATTTCACTACTAAAAAGCCTAATAAAAGGCGTAAGAAAAAATCATAGAAGAAATATGACATAATATAATGGTAAAGATGAGAGGGATACGAATTGGTTTACATAACAATTTGTGATTCCTCTCATTTTTTGGTATCATATTAACACTTGATGAGAACGAGGAATACAAACAACTAGGAGGACTAAAATTATGGCATGGTATGATAACTCATGTTTTTATCACATTTATCCTTTGGGAATGGCTGGAGCACCAGCACTTAATGACTACAGTGAGCCTGTGGAGAGACTTAATAAGCTTCTCCTTTGGATAGAGCATATTAAGAATATAGGATGTAATGCACTTTACATAGGGCCGCTTTTTGAATCAGTTGGTCACGGTTATGAGACCACAGATTACAAGAAGCTAGACAGCAGACTTGGAACTAATGATACACTTAAGAATTTTGTAAATGAATGCCACAAGGCAGGCATTAAGGTTATATTTGACGGTGTATTTAACCATACAGGAAGAGATTTTTTCGCATTTAAGGACATTCAGGCTAATAGGGAAAATTCAGCCTATAAGGATTGGTATTGCAATGTAAACTTCTGGGGCAACAACGAGTACAATGATGGCTTCTCCTACGATAACTGGGGTGGCTACAACCTACTTGCAAAGCTTAATCAGAAGAATCCAGCGGTTAAGGATTACATTTGCGATGTAATTAGATTTTGGGTTAAGGAATTTGATGTGGACGGAATCCGTCTTGATGCTGCTGATGTTCTTGACTTTGATTTTATGAAGGACTTAAGAAGAGTGGCAAATGAAGTGAAACCTGAGTTTTGGCTTATGGGTGAGGTTATCCACGGCAATTATGCCCGTTGGGTAAATGAAAGCACACTTCACTCTGTAACAAATTATGCTATGCACAAGGCTCTTTATTCAGGACATAATGACCACAATTATTTCGAGATTGCCCACACTGTAAAGTACCTTTCAGGCATGTGTGGCAACAGCTTAAAGCTTTATAATTTCGTGGATAATCACGATGTGGAGAGAATAAATTCAAAGCTTACTAATAAGGCTAATTATAACCCTGTACACGTTCTGATGTATACTATGCCTGGAGTACCATCTATTTACTATGGTTCAGAGTTTGGTATAGAGGGTGTTAAGGGCTGGGGCACAGATGCTCCTCTTCGTCCTGAGCTTAACTTCGAAGAGTATCAGGAGAAGGCCAAAACTAACCCTTGTGTGAAGCTTATCTCTGCCCTTGGTAAGATTCGTCAGGAGACAGAGGAGTTAAATTACGGAGAGTACAAGGAGCTTGTTCTTACTAACAAGCAGTTCTCCTTCGCTAGAAATCATAATGGCAGCAGTGTAATAATCACTGTTAATAACGATGAGTCTGATGCAACTATGACTGTTCAGGCAGGCAATTGCTCAGAGTATATTGGAGCTATTACAGGAGTTAGGGTTCCTGTACAAAATGGATGCATAACCGTATCTTTGAAGGCAAATTCAGGAGAAATCTGGAGACCGGCAGATAGGTACGCAGATGGCGCGCCGAAGATTGCGGTGGATGAATCAGTGGTTGAACCTACGGCTGAGGAGGATGCTGTACCTGTAGTAGAGACTGTAGTTGAAGAAACTGCAGCACCTATAGTAGAGCCTGTAGTAGAAGCTGAGGCCGAGAATACTATCGAATTAGAAGAAGCAATTGAAGAAAATGTAGCATCGATAGAAGAAACTGTAGCTCCTGTAGAAGAAGCTGTGGCAGAGGTAAATGTGGAAGCTGAGATAGAGTCAGCCAAAGAGAAAACTAAAGTTGAGGAAGAAATAGTTGAAATTACTAAGGAAGAACCTAAGAAAACAGTTGTCATCCCGGAAAACAAATCCT
Organism: Lachnospiraceae bacterium; assembly: GCA_017625335.1. Taxonomy (GTDB): domain Bacteria; phylum Bacillota; class Clostridia; order Lachnospirales; family Lachnospiraceae; genus Coprococcus_C. The sequence goes on along the minus strand of JAGALE010000132.1, from coordinate 12,874 downwards.
ACGAGGAAATGACTGTAGAAGAACTTCAGCAGGTGATACTTGGTAAGATGGCTAAGAATGGTCCTGTGACTGAGTATATGGAGAAGACAGTGTACGACAATACACATCAGGGTTCATTAGTGACTTGGGCGAAGAGCTTTTAAAGATAATATATTTTTATGAGAGCTTATACCTCCTGCAAATCATAGTATTTGCGGGAGGTTTTCTTAATTTAGATTGAGATAAAAGGTGGTTGTCAAAATATATTTGAAAAAAATGTGTTGACAAATACTGGAGAACGAATTATAGTACTATTGTACTAATTGAGCAGTACAATAGTACAAATGGCGCGAAGGAGATTAATATACATAAGGAGGTGGATACATGCCGTGGAAATTTGATGCTAATTCTCCGATTTATCTTCAGATAATGGATGAGCTAAAGCTGAAGATAGCTAAAGGAGAACTGAACCCGGGCGATAAGGTTCCGGCAGTAAGGGAGCTTGCTATTATAGCAGGAGTAAATCCCAATACTATGCAAAAGGCGTTGTCTGAGCTAGAGAGGGAAGGCGTGCTTTATTCCCAGAGAACATCGGGGAGATTTGTTGCAGAGCTGGGTAATGGGCAGGCAGATATAAGACAGGGCATTTACAAACAATATATGGACACATTTGTAAGAGGAATGCGGGAACTTGGATTTGCAAATGATGACATAATTAAAATATTGGAGAAATATTTTAACGAGGAGGAATAATTAATGAATTATTTGGTTGATATAACAGGTGTAAGAAAAGCCTACGGTAAAAATGCTGTTGTATTTGATGGGCTTGGCTTAAAGATAAATGCGGGAAAAATAATAGGCTTACTAGGACCCAACGGAAGTGGCAAGACCACTCTTATTAAGCTTTTGGCAGGATTGCTTAAGGAGGATACGGGAACCATTTTAATCGATGGGAAGCAGGTTGGTCCAGAGTCCAAGGCTGTAGTGTCCTACCTTCCTGAGAGGACATATTTTAATGAAGGACTTAAGGTAAAGCAGCTTATAAATATGTTTAAGGATTTCTATGCTGATTTCGATGAGACAAGAGCCTACGAGATGATGTCGCTTCTCAATATTGATACTAATACAGTACTTAAGAAGCTTTCAAAGGGTAATAAGGAGAAGGTTCAGCTTATTATGGTAATGAGCCGACGTGCAAAGCTATATCTACTTGATGAGCCGATTGCGGGAGTTGACCCAGCTGCTAGAGATTACATATTACAGACAATACTCACTAACTATGATAAAGAGGCTTCGATCATTATATCTACGCATCTTATTCAGGATATTGAAAACATTTTGGATGACGTAATATTTATCAAGCAGGGGCAGATTGTGGCATATAACAGCGCAGATGCTCTAAGACAAGATAAAGGTCAGTCTATAGATGAGATATTCAGGGAGGTGTTCAGATGTTAGGAAAGCTTATTAAAAATGAATTTGTTCAAAGATATAAGACTGTATGTGGTATCTACCTGATGGTACTTGCCGCTAGTATAGTGGAAAATATAGCTCGTTTAGTATACGACAATACAGAAAGTGATGTGATTGATAATTTATACCGCATAATTACTGTATCATTTATGCTGGTATTCATAGGAAGTGCCGTTATGGTAGTGCTTCTTAGTTTTCTGGATTACAACAAAAGACTGTTTAAGGATCAGGGATATCTGACTCATACCTTACCTGTTAAACCATCAACTATGCTTTTTGCTAGAGTTGTATGTGATCTTGCGATTTGTCTTAGTGTGGTGGTTGTATATCCGTTTTGCTTTTCAATTGCAATAAGAAATTTTGATATGCTAAAGGATGTGTTTGATATATTCAACGAATTGTTCCTGCAACTGTCAGATTCTGAAATGCTTGAAACTTTTATTTCTGCTATGGTAATGCTGTTCTTCATATTGCTGTTTTCTATATGGTTATATTACTTTGCATATGCAGCTGGACACAGCTTTAAAAAGAACAAGAAGGTTATGTCAGTGGTAATCTATATTGCAATATATGCCATAAGTGAAGTGATACTTTCTCTTGTATCTACATGGGTAGAGAAGCTTGTAAATGTTCAAGACTTAACCGCTGTCATTATCCATGCCGTGGTATTTGCAATATATACTGTCTTATGTTTTATAGGTACTGCAACCGTATGCAAGAATCATCTCAACCTAGAGTAAAACGAATAAATTATATTATAGGATATTCATTTGCGATCTTATATGAAAGCTTCTTGTAGCAAGTTGTCATACTAAAGTAAAAAATCGAAGTTACGTATATAAAAATAACGCTAAATTAATGAAAATTGCCAATGTAATTGTCATTGATTTAGCGTTTTATATTGCAAAAAAGCAAGGGACAGGGTGAATGCAGAAGTCAGACCATATTACAGCTCCTCCGGCACCTCCCATTTCTCCGCCTGTTCCTCAAGCTTCTCTGCCTCAGCAATATACTGTCTAGCCATCATAGGATCAGCATTTGCAATCTTGTAGGAAAGCTCCTTGTAGCAGGCTGCCATACGAAGCAGTGGAAGGTCTCCTGAGCTTCGTACATACACAAAGCTTTCTGTCTCTGTGGCTGCATTCTGAAACCAGATAGCTGCCTCATCAAAGTCTCCGTGGGCGAAGAAATATTCTCCCAGTTCTATACAAATCTCAGCACATGGAGTGGTAGCAATATTCTTAAGACAAACCTTGAAAAACTCGTCTGAGTCCCCGGATAATCTATAGCAGCGGGCAAGAACACAAGATGCCTCATCCTTTTCGTCTTGTGAACGCATGGAATCCTTCATAGTCTCTTCAAAAACGTGAGTGGCCTTGAGGAAATCTGTGTCATCTCCTGCGATAAATAGCTCCTTAGCATACATTCCATGAAGCTTCTTTGAAAATGGTTTTCCTGAATCAAATGTATCAAGTAGTACTTTCAAATCACGTTTGGCATGATTTCCATGAGCTTTATGCATAATTTCTATGTCACTGTCATAAACTATAGGGTCAAGCTGTACGGTTTCGTGAATTGGGTCAACCCATTTTAAGGTTCTAAGCCTTTTGTAAAGCTTAGGTCTAAGCTCGATTTTGGAGTTGTATGCGGTGTTGGTATCCATGTAGTTGACATACTTCATGGTAACCACATCGATTTCGGGGAGAATAACCTGCTTAAGCTGTTTGAATTTCTCCTGATTGGCAGTGTCTATAACCTCGTCGGCATCGGCGCTGTAGATATAATCTCCTGTTGCCTTGGAAAATGCAAAATTTCTGGCTGCAGCGAAATCATTTCTCCATGGGTAGTCGTAAATTTTATCGGTGTATTCTGCTGCAACATCTTTGGTGTCGTCCTTAGAACCGGTGTCTACAATGATGATTTCGTCAGCTATGCATGTAAGAGAATCTAAACAAGCTCCAAGACGCATTCCCTCGTCTTTAACTATCATACATACGGATATTTTAATCATAGATAAGTCCTTTCGTAAGTAATTATATTCATAGGCAAAGCTATGTTTTACCTATGGTGTTTCGACAAACATTCAAATTCATATGTGCTATAGTGCATCTTAATGCAGTATTACTTGAATTAATAATATTATAGCAAAGTTGGTAAATAGGGTAAAGATGATAAATTATACCTTTATTACTTAAAAACCTCTTGACATAAATGATGAAAACTCGTAACATAGTATCGAAAACTACGTTATGTAGAAACGAAGTTACATGATTGGGAGTTTAACTTTTTTATAGTTGACTTTTATATGGTAGACTTCAGGGAATAAAGATATGAATACATAGAAAAAATGTGAGGTAAGCTATGGGAGATTATATTATCAGCGCCTGCTCAACAGCAGACCTAACTAAGGAGCAGTTCGAGAAGTTGGATATAAAGTATATTTATTTTCATTATTTTTTAGATGATGTACAGTATCCAGATGATTTGGGACAGACTATGCCATTTGATGAGTTTTACAAAAAGATGGCTGATGGCTCAGATACTAGAACATCACAGGTAAATGTAGATGAGTTTATAGAGTTTTTCACACCATACCTTGAGGCGGGTAAGGATGTTCTTCACCTTACGCTTTCATCAGGTATTTCCGGAGTGCATAACTCTGCTATGATTGCTAAGCAGGAGTTAGAGGAAAAGTTTCCTGACAGAAAAATTATAGTAATTGATTCCCTTTGTGCATCAGCAGGCTATGGTCTTCTTATGGCTGAACTTGCAGAGAAAAGAGATGCAGGAGCTACTATAGATGAGTTGGAGGCTTGGGCTAATGCCAATCTAATGAAGATGAATCACTGGGTTATGGTAACTGACCTTAAGTATCTTGTTAAGGGTGGAAGATTATCAAAGACCTCAGGCTTCTTGGGTGGTATGCTTAATATTTGTCCTATTATTAATGTTAATAACGAGGGTAAGCTTATTGCCAGAGAAAAGATTAGAACCAAGAAGAAGGCTATAAAGCGTATGGTAGAGCTTATGGAGGAGCAGGCTGAGGGTGGTCTTGACTACTCAGGAAAGTGTTACATTTCGCAGTCCGCATGCATGGAGGATGCTAGGGAGGTAGCAGATTTAATTGAGGCGAAGTTCCCTAAGCTTAACGGTAAGGTTGTGATTAATAGTATAGGTACAGTTATTGGTAGTCATACTGGTCCTGGAACAACAGCTTTGTTCTTCTGGGGCAAGGAGAGAACGCCATAGAGTGTGCTGATATAGTTTGAAATATCATATTAGTGATGGAATCCACTGACCTATTGGTCGGTGGATTTTTTTGTTTTTATTCTGTTGGCTACGATTATATGGGCATATATAAAATTAATCATATATGTTGCCCGGAAAATTATGTGTTATATGTTCCAAACTCATGAAATCCGGGCAGTGGAGGTAAGAAAAAACCTATATGCCCGCCAAAACAAAAATCCAGAGAGACAACCAGGAAAATCTGGGCAGTAGAGGTAAGAAAAATCCTATATGCCCGCCAAAACAAAAAATCACAAAAACTACCCTACGTATAGAATTTTTTATTGTTATTATTCAAAAATAGGAATATAATAAAGGCAGATTGTTTCGGCAACAAAAATATTACTAAAATAAGCAAAAAGGAGACAAAAAACATGGCAAAGAAGTATTATCAGCCGGAGATTGAGACTATGCCTGTTGAACAGCTTAAAGCACTCCAGAGCGAGCGACTTGTAAAGCAGGTAAAGCACGTTTGGGACAATGTTCCATATTACCGCGCTAAGATGGAGGAGAAGGGCGTTACTCCAGAAGATATTAAGGGAATAGAGGACTTACATAAGCTTCCATTTGTTACAAAGGATGACCTTAGAGAGGCTTATCCATATGGCCTTTTGGCGGCACCACTTAAGGATTGTGTACGTATTCATTCAACTAGTGGTACAACAGGTAAGAGAGTTGTTGCATTTTATACTCAAAATGATATAGACCTTTGGGATGATTGCTGTGCCAGAGCGCTTACTGCTGTTGGTGCAGGTGATGAGGATGTGGTACATGTATCCTATGGTTATGGACTTTTTACAGGTGGATTGGGGCTTCACGGCGGAGCACATAAGGCAGGATGTATGACTATTCCTGTATCGTCAGGTAATACAGATAGACAGATTCAGTTTATGACTGATCTTGGTTCTACAGTTCTTTGCTGTACACCTTCATATGCTGCATATCTTGCAGAGTCCATTGAGGAGAGAGGTGTTAAGGATGAGATTAAGCTTAAGGCAGGTATCTTTGGTGCAGAGGCTTGGACAGAGGAGATGCGTCGCGATATAGAGAATAAGCTTGGTATCAAGGCATATGATATTTATGGTTTGACTGAGCTTTCAGGTCCTGGTGTATCCTTCGAGTGCGAGGAGCAGACAGGTATGCACATTAACGAGGATCATTTCATCGCAGAGATAATTAATCCCGAGACAGGAGAGGTTCTTCCAGAGGGTGAGAAGGGTGAGCTTGTATTTACAAGTATTACTAAGGAAGCATTCCCACTTCTTAGATACAGAACTAAGGATCTTTGTATCCTTTCCAGAAAGCCTTGTTCATGTGGTAGAACTCACATTAAGATGCGTAAGCCTATGGGACGTAGTGACGATATGCTTATCATCCGTGGTGTAAATGTATTCCCATCACAGATTGAGACAGTTCTTCTTAATGAGGGTATGACTCCTAACTATCAGATTATTGTTGATAGAAAGAATAATACTGATACATTTGATATTAATGTTGAGATGAGTCAGGAGATGTTCTCAGATAATCTTGCTGAGGTTACTGCTAAGGAGAAGCAGCTTGTTGCATCCCTTAAGGCTATGCTTGGTATTCAGGCTAAGGTTCACCTTGTTGCACCTAAGTCTATCACAAGAAGTGAGGGTAAGGCAGTAAGAGTTATCGATAAGAGAAAGCTTTACGACTAGAGGATTACTTAAAAGGAGGTTACTAATATGGCAGTTAAGCAGATTTCCGTATTTGTTGAGAATAAAAGTGGTGGACTTGCAGATATCACTAAGGCACTTTCAGATGCAAATGTTAATATAAGAGCACTTTCACTTTCTGAGGCTACAGATTTTGGTGTTCTTAGACTTATAGTAGATGATGTATTCGCAGCTGGTAATGCACTTAAAGAGAGTGGACACATTTACAATATTACTGATGTTCTTGCGGTTGCTGGTGAGGATAAGCCAGGTAGTATTACTAAGATTTTTACAGTGCTTGCAGAGGCTGGTATGAGTCTTGAGTATGCTTATGCATTCTTTGCTAAGAGTCAGGAGAAGGCTATTATGATTGTTAAGGTTGCAGATAGACTTGCAGCTAAGAAGGTCCTTAAGGAGGCGGGTATTCCACTCGTTAAGGAGGAGGAGATAGCAAAGCTTTAGGTTTGGTTCTGTAATGTGCAGATTTACCGAAGAAAGTATATACAGCTGAGTTAGCATCTGACTTTGTCTGTGGAGGTATGTATGAATAATAGGGTGTTTCATGTATTTTATCTTTTAATGATTATTACCCTTGCTGTTATGACAGGGTGGATATTGGTAAAATATGATGGCAAATCAATAATTGAAGATAGCTTTGATGAAACAAGAGATTTTTCCGCAGGCTGGGTGTTGGAAGATGGCAGTGAAATAGATATTGCCAAGATGGGGTCTGTAGAGGAGCTTCTTCCGGGAGAAGAATTTTCAGTTTATAATAAGGTCCCTGATGATTTTGCTGAAGGAGAATATCTTTGCTTTAGAGCTAAGAATATTTTCTTTACCATATATGTGGATGGTCAGCTGGTGTATGACCCTTATGTTCCTGAGAATATTTTCTATACCAAGGGCCCGGGAACTAAGTGGCATTATGTGAAGCTGTCTGAAACTCAAATTGGTAAGGAGATTGAGTTTAAGGTTACTAAGGTTTATGATTCGGGGAAGGCAAGTATTATAGATATAGAGCTTGGAGAGCCGGCTAGAGCCATCATGGATACCATAGAGGAAAAGCTGGTAGCATTTATTACATGTATACTTACTATTTTCATAGGAATACTCCTTATTATTGCTGATATACCTATCAATATAAGTGCAAGAAAGAATCATGAGCTTTTGTATTTGGGACTATTCTCTGTAAGTGTAGCGGGGTGGTGTTTGGTTGAAACACATCTCATACAGTATTATCTAGGTGATAGCAGGGTTATGCAGCTACTGTCCTGTTGTGCTTTAATGATGATTGCTATTCCTATAATATTATATCTTGATGCAGCCTTTGGCTTTAGGAAGAGAAAGGCTGTTACCGCTATGATTGGACTATCCTTTGGTAGTTTTGTACTAGCTATGATTTTACATATGACAAGAATAGCGGATGTTCATGAGACGCTGCATTTTAGTCATGTAGTGCTGATTATGTCAGCAATTGTATTGTTCTACACAATTATCAAGAACACCTTTGTGCTTAGTAAAAGTGCAGGGAAAAATATATTCAGGGTAATTAGAGGGGTAGGATTATGTAGCTTGTCTGTGGCCACAGTGATAGATATAGTTCGCTATTATGTATTCCAAAGCAACGACACGGCAATGTTTGTACGTATAGGCTTGCTCATATTTATAATTTGCTTTGGTGCGTCAAGCTTAGAGAAGACTATCAATGCGGTACGATTAGGTGCTCAGACAGAAATTGTTAGCCAATTGGCATATAGAGATGGTTTAACTAGAATCGGGAATAGAACAGCCTTTAATGAGCGACTTGTTGAGCTTGAAGAGATAAAGAACCAGGTTGAAGCTATTGGCATAGTAATGTTTGATGTTAATGACCTGAAATTCATTAACGATAATTTTGGTCATCATATGGGAGATGCCATGCTTATGGCAAGTGCTAAGCTTATCGAGAATGCGTTCGCAGATTTAGAGGCGGATTGCTTTAGAATAGGTGGAGATGAATTTGCAGTGCTTTTAAGTGGTGATAATGTTGACAAACGCTGCGAGAGTGCAATAGACAAGTTTAAGGCGTTGATGAAGGCGCATAACCAAAATGAGAGCAAGGAATTCAGAATCAGCATAGCACATGGTTTTGCTAAATATGATGCATCAGATAGGGAAAAGCCGCTTTTAATGGTGTATCAGCAGGCAGATATGCTGATGTATGAGAATAAAAAGAGTATGAAGCAGAGTATGCAGGCAGCAGCGGATTACTATAGTAGTACAGGAAAGCTTAAGCAGGCATAAAAGTATTTTATATAATAATATAGGCTGTTGTTTTAACAGCCTATTTAAATATTAATGTACATATGGAGGGAAGAGTATGGATAACAATCAAAATAATGGACAACCTATGGATGGACAGGGCTTTGTGCAGCCGCAACAGGGTTTCGTTCAGCCACAGATGAATTACAATCAGGCTCAGCCACAGATGCAGTCAGGTTACGGACAGGCACAGTCAGGCTATGGACAGCCACAGATGCAGTCAGGTTACGGACAGGCACAGCCAGGCTATGGACAGCCACAGATGCAGTCGGGTTACGTACAGGCACAGCCAGGCTATGGACAGCCACAGATGCAATCAGGTTATGGCCAGGTACAGCCAGGCTATGGGCAGCCACAGATGCAGCCGGGTTACGGACAGGCTCAACCTGGATACGGACAACCACAGCAGATGTACGGACAGTCACAGATGCAGGCAGGTCCTAAGAAGCCTATTAATAAAAAGATGATAGCTATTGTGGCATCAATAGCTGTGGTAGCAATATTAGCCATTATATTTATTCCAAAATTATTAAAGGGAGATGCAGAAACTCCATTTGATGATATCAAGGTTGGAATGACTATGGCAGAGGTTTCTAAGGCCCTTGATATAGAACCGGAATTCGACGAAGATACATGGTATAAGAGAGATGTTGAAGCCTTTGGTGCAGTGGGAAGACTTCAGATTGTATTCGATTATGATGATGTCTTAGACAGAGTTAACTGGTATGTTGACGAAGAGGATTGTAAGAGCTCAAAGGCCTATAATAATGCTATATCAGAAATTAAGGATTATTATACTGATGAGTATGGCAAGCCAGAGTATGACAAGGAAGATAATGAGTACACTTGGGAAGCTTCTCTTGGAATAGAGTACGAGCTTGAAATCAATGATGAAGATTTTGTTTTAAGATATAGAAAATAAAACAAAAAAGGTATATTTCTCCCAATACTTACAGATACTAGCACTACGACTAGAAATTAAAGGAGAAATGTATATATGAAAGCGACAGGAATTGTACGTCGAATAGACGATTTAGGTAGAGTTGTGGTTCCTAAGGAAATAAGAAGGATTTTAAGAATCAGAGAAGGTGACCCATTGGAAATATTTACCGATAAGGATGGGGAGATAATACTTAAGAAATATTCTCCCATAGGTGAGCTTAGTAGCTTTGCGCAGCAGTATGTTGAGTCTACTGCACAGATACTTGGATGTCCTGTATGTGTCAGTGACAGGGATCAGATTATTGCAGTAGCAGGAATTCCTAAGAAGGAATTGCTTGGTAAAAGTCTCCATAAGGAGCTTGAGGAGGCAATTAACGACAGAGAATCCTTTATGGCAAAGCGAGGTGAAAACCGATATATTAAGATAATCGGTAACGGTGAAAATGAGTACAATGGTCAGATTATTCAGACCATTATTAGCGAAGGTGATGCTATAGGTGCTGTAATTATTCTAGATAAGGATGGTAACAGGGCCTTAGGAGAGGCGGAGCTTAAGGCGGCCATAATTGCTGCTACATTTTTAGGGAAGCAGATGGAAGGCTAAATTAGAATAGTTTTGGATTAGTGGCATGGAGACATAAGTCTGAAATGAAAGGTTAGTAATCATTGCAAGCACAAAATAATAAGTGGATTTACTGAGGTGAATTTGAAAAACAAGCAGTAAATCCACTGTTTTTTGACATCCATTAATGGGCAATGTAAAATTTAGTCATATTTGTTACAAAAAAATTAAAAACTTGTTTATTTTTACTAGGTTTTCCCTTGACAAATAATGGGTAACAATGTATAAATAAGCGTAGGGCGTTTAATCAGATGCCGTAATTCAGTGGTTAGTATGGTTTTACTAGTTGCTTTACTAACCAAAAAACGTTTGTATTATAGGAGGAATTTTTCAATGAACAAGAATGAATTAGTTACTGCTTTAGCAGAGAAGACTGGTATGAAGAAGACTGAGGTAGAGAAGGTACTTAAGGCTTTCGTTGAGACTGTAACTACTGAGTTAAAGAAGGATGAGAAGATCCAGTTAGTTGGATTCGGTACATTTGAGGCAGTTAAGAAGCCAGCTAGAGAGGGTAGAAACCCAAGAACTGGTGAGACTATGAAGATCGCTGCATCAGTAGCTCCAAAGTTCAAGCCAGGTAAGGCATTAAAGGATGCTCTTAACTAATTAGTTTAAGATTATAAACACCGAAAGCCATCGCAAACTGCGGTGGCTTTTATAATTATATAAGGAGAAGATTATGAGATTAGATAAGTATTTGAAGGTATCACGTCTGATTAAAAGAAGAACTGTGGCTAATGAGGCTTGTGATGCCGGAAGAGTTCAGGTTAATGGTAAGGTGGTAAAGGCTTCATATGATGTAAAGGTTGGAGATGTGATAGAGATAGCTTTTGGTAATAAGGCAGTAAAGGCTGAGGTCACTATGATTGCTGAGTCCACTAAAAAAGAAGATGCCAAGGAAATGTATAAGTATCTCTAGTCATACAATTGGTGAAGCTTGCATATATTATTTATGAGCAAGTTGGTTGGAGATTTGAGTGGACGGTAGAATAAGTAAAGAACACAGACTTAATATATTAGATAGACAAAAGGCTCAGGTAACAGGGATTAATAAGGTTTTATCCATCGAAGAGCAACAGATAGTTCTGGTAACTGATGTGGGTAAAATGGTTATTACAGGGAAAGGACTCCATGCAGGAAGACTTGATGTGGCGGCAGGAGAGCTGGAGTTTACCGGAGATATATGTGGTATAAATTATTCGGAATATAAGAGTGTAGGACAAAAAGCCTCTGGAATAGTGGGACGATTGTTTAAGTAGTATGACAGAGCTTATTAATATTCAATTTAATATGGCTGTGGTAGCAATTGTTCTTGGAGTAATTATGGGCTTTAGCTATGATTGTATTAGATGTTTTAGAAGGGTACTCAGTCATAACAATGTCTTTATTGCTATTGAGGATTTTATGTATTGGTTTGTGTGGACCTGGTTAGTAATGGATGCAATAATGTGCTTTAATTATGGTCAGCTTAGGGCATATATTGTGGTAACTTTATTTTTGGGATTTTTAATATACAAGATTACTATTGGTTGGGTATTTATGAAAAGCTTTAACTATATATGGTGTCCTATAAAAAAATGTTTACATAATGCAAAGAAAAACTTGAAAAATAATGAAAATGATAGTACAATATAGGATAACTGTAGGACTGTGTTTGTATAACTACGTGATGTGGTGGTATGCAGTTTGAGATTTTTGAGGTAGGATATGAGTAACAGCAGAAGCAATTATAAGAATAGGACAATTAAAAAGACTAATAAGCAGCAGTCAAAGACAGCATCCTTTATGATATGTATAGTAGTGGTTGTTGTGCTTGCGGTATGTGCTGTTAAGGTATCTAACCTGTGTGATAAGAGTAGAGAGCTTGCGGAGACAGAGTACACATTGGAGATGAAAATCCAGAATGCATATCTTGAGAAGCAGGATTTGGTAGCTCGGGAGCAGTACATGCAGACTAAGCAGTATATTGAAGATGTGGCTAAGGATAAGCTTGGTTTGGTTTATCCGGATGAGATAGTTATAAGGCCTAATGAGTAAAGAACTGTAGTATGGACTACAGTTCTTTTTTTGTCACAAAAAACCAGTTTAGTAAAACAGGATGCGACACAAGTAAATTTTTCAAGCTATTATAATCTTATAATCAAAATATAAGAATATGGTATAGGTTGGAGGTTTGATTATGAATTGGACAAGTGTAGCCCGGGGTACGCTGGTTGGTGTTACGGCAATCTTTGTGGCCAGGTGTGGATTTTTTTCTATTAATCCTTTGATAGTAGGATTTTTTGTAGCTGTATGTTTGGCGGGTGAGAATACATTTTTTACATATATAGGTGGATTACTGGGACTTATATGGGCAGGAGATCCTGTGGATGTAGTAAGGTATGGAATAGTAATGCTTATTATTGCAGCATTACTTAATGCAAGACAGCTACTTTTGACTAAGGGAAGGGAACTGTTTGTTGCGGCTGTGGTGGGTGTATTGCTAGCTGTTGTTACACTTACATTTAGGGTGTTAGGATTAGTGGATATGTCTAATGTGCTTATGGTGTCTGAAGGCTTTATAGCATTTTCGACATGCATAGTTTACTTA
>JAGALE010000131.1 GCA_017625335.1 Lachnospiraceae bacterium | reverse complement strand
AATGATTGCATACACATGTTGATTATAATATCAAACAACTTATTTTACAATAGCCATATTTTACTATAGTAGGCCTTGTTTTTTATACCTTTTGTATAAAACAAAACGCAATCCGGCGTAATATAGTCAGATTGCATTTTATAATAATTTATATGTACTTTTTAATACCATAGTAGCAGTATGGAATCATCATCTTAAGAGCCTGTTTTTTATCATAACCAGCATAACGGTAAGTTTTATAGGTCATAACAGCCGATTTGAATTTGTTAGCCGACTTGCTGTTTTTGTTGACTCTGTATTTTAGCAATGGCTGATCTATTCCGGTAACATACTTATAATCCTTAAGCAGCTTAAGCCATGCGTAGTAATCCTCATGAGCATCATCATGCTTCATAGGATATTCAAGTGCCACATCTCTTTTCATAAGAACAGATGAGCAGCTTATGTAATTGGTTTTTTCCAGATGCTTTAATGTGATTTTTCTTGGCACACTAACTATTCTGTCCCAACCAATCTCCTTCTCATTGAACAAGGCTCTAGCTGTACAACAAAGTGGTGTTCCATCCTTTTCTATAGCTGCAAGCTGAAGCTTTAGCTTATTTTTGTCCCACCAATCATCGCCATCCAAAAATGCCACATATTCACCCTTTGCAAGGAACACTCCTGCATTTCTAGTATAGCTTGTGCCCTTATTCTCTCTATTTCTGTAAATGTATATTTTGGTTCCACTTGCAACCTGATTGTTGTCAATCATTTTGGCTCCGGTTATCATTCCCGCAAGCACAGAATCCATACCACTTTGAAGACTTATTCCAGACAGAGGATTCACCTGAAGTCCGTACTCATTCTTCATAAACTGAACCAAGCCACTTATTCCATCATCTGTAGAACAGTCATCTATTATTATGATTTCCTTTTCCACATCTTCTTGCATTATAGCTGAGTCAACGGCTCTCATTATATATCTTCCCGCATTGTATACCGGTATAATTACAGAAATCATCTTTATCTCCTATCTCCTATAAGTTTCCTATACATTTTAAACACTAGCTTATAAAACCAATTAGACCTTATTAAGGAAAGGTCTATTGACTTAGTATGCATGTACTCATTGTATTTTAGCTTTGCATATACATCCTTCATTCCTATCGGAGGAGCAAATTCAAGCTTCTTACCATAAATCGCTACAGAATCCTTTAATTTAGCCAGGACATTTACAAACATGTCATCTTGCTTTTCGTCTTTAAAGTAACCAAGACCAAAATGACACAACGAGCGATTAAACTCCTCCTCATCCACCACATAATCACCATAGAAATCTCTAGCAAATTGAGACAGATATTCTCCCATTGCTTCAAACAGCTCCTTGTCAAGCTCCTGGTTATCATCCATAACAGGAACTATTTTATCTTCACTATACTTATAGGTTTCTACGCTGTTATAAGGCATATTAGCAAATACCGCTTCTACCATAATAAGCCCCTGTTGTGTGTTAAGGAAATTATAACGCACAATTCTTCCTTCCGTAAAGTATATACTTCTTAAATAATAAAAAATATTATCAGGAAGCTTAGACTTATCCATTCCTTCTTCTACCATTACATAATCTAACAGTCTGGCAAGACAGTCCTGAGTATAGCCTCTTCCCCAATACTCTACAAAAGCAAATTTCTCCTTAAAATCTATCTCCTGTCTCAGATAATCTGCAACTATTTTTCTTTCTTCCTTCGCTTTATCAAGAAGATAGACATTGTACTTTTTAGAAGCCTTTGATATCTCTCGGATTTTTTCTATGGTCTTCATATCAAAGAATTTTTCTTTTTTTAGAAAGCGAAACTCCGGGAATATATCACAAAAGGTTGTGTCATCAATATGCATCGCTTCAAGCAGCATATTATAGTTTTTAACATCAGATATATTACCGTGGGCTGAAAAGAAATCATCATCCACTTCCTCTATATATGATGGTATTCTCCAAGCCCTCCTAGAGCCATATATATATTTGGTCTTTATATTAAGCCCCTTGGCGCTTATAATTTCATCTGCAATTCGCTTTAAATGATGCCCATCTCTTGATATAAAATAAAGACACTCAATACCTTTTTTCACTGCGTCATTTACTGCCCACGCCACATATGGCACCAACCATGTAGACACATAACAATAGGAAAATATTGCCTTATCTCTTTTATTCTTGTCATCACAGGTAGCATTGAGCTTTTCCTTAAATCTGGCAAATAAAGCTGCACATCTGTACGAATCATAGGTATTACTTATCTTAAGATACTTTTGTTCATAGTAACTCCACTTAGGTATATTATGCTTAACAGTCTTTATACCCAACTGCTTTGGCATTTTATCATCAGCATTTGGATTATCACCATAGTGAATCCACTTAGTGAATTTATAGCTTTCAAATGAAGAAAAAACCTCTAGATAAAGCTTCTTAGTCGTCTTTTGAACTCCGTACTCAGAGGACACAAATAAAGGTAGCTTTGCTATATCTTTATCTACCTTTTCTAGCAGTTTTATAATAAATTCCTTAGGGAGATACATATCACTTATAAGTACAACATTCTCTCCCTGCTTTAAAAGCTTTTTCAGTTTTTTAATATTATCCTCGTATGGTATACATGTCTCAAGCTCTCCTTCAAGCTCCCACTGCTTTAGCAAGCTTATTTGGTCCTCACTAAGGTCGTAGGTGGTCTTCATTCTCTCATATATCTCATCAAAGGATATCTCTATCTTATCACTTTTTCTAACATCTACAGTTTTTCTATAATATTCCCTTACATTCGACTCACACCACTGTCTTACAGAGTTAAAGTTCTCCATAAGATACTGTGGAAATGCAATTTCTGACCCATACATTTTCTGCTTTACATAGGCAAATACACCAACAGGGCTTAAGCATTTTCTTCTTATTAGAGTGTCAAATATATCAAAGCTATATAGAATCTTTTCTTCTCCAACAGCAGCTTTATGCCCCATAGCTTTATTATATATTTCCTCTAAGCCATTACTCTCATACTCCCAAAACAGCTTCTTAATTCTGTCATATTCTTCATCCAAAACCCCATCTTCAGTCTTCACAGATAATGCTTCAAGCAGCTCTAAGAAGCTGCTACACATTGTACCGCAGGTCATTTCCTTAACATCGAACACGAAATCCCTAAGGTTATTATCATCATCTATATCAAACATATATCTGACAAAATGTTTAACACCAGCCATAAGCATATCATAAAACATAGATGAATAATCTATAATGGCTGTGTCTATTTGATTGAATATTTCATATATATCATTAGCATTGTCCCAAAACATAAGATTAGGACAGTTACTGTACCTGCTTTTATATTCTGCATACTTATGGTCCTTATCCATAAGCGGATGCATCTTGAATATCAGCAAGGTATTATTGTCTCTTAACACCTCAACCAGCTTATCCATATCAGGAATTGCCTTTCCAAAAAAGCCTGTAGGATCATTGTCTCTATAGGTTGGGCAATACACCGCAATCCTTGTATCCGGATTAAGTCCTTTTTGTTTTCTTATGTCATGGTTATAGCTTTTTACCCAGTCCATATTTACGCAGCAAGGATAAGCAGACCTTACAAGCTGTGTTCTATCAAGTCCACATTGCTTAATAAAGTGTTCCTCCATAAGTGGAGATGTAACCAAAAATAGCTGATTATCTCTGTAAAACTTGTTATTTCTAATATATTTCTTGGCAATTCTCTCCCTAAGAAAACCAAAATCAACCTTTTGTTCCACAGTCTTACAACCTACACCATGCCACAAATTAAGCATAGTAATGCCAGAAAGCTCAGGTTGAATAATCTCTTTTACCTGATTAACCACATAAACCCCGGCTTCTTTCATATACTTTTTTCCTATCTGGGATTTAAATAAATGAGCCTCGTATCCCAGTTTTTTTATATAAAACATGGTTTTTCTGTCATAGCATAGCCATACTCCCTTTACCTCAGGATGTTCCTTTAGCATATACATAAACATCCACTTAGGATTCCCGCTAAATGCCATACCTGCATTATATATCCATATCTTTTTATTCCTGACATTCATCTTTACACACTACCTTCACCAAAAACTATTTTTAATAATCTTTTTGTTGAATGACCATCACATTT
>JAGALE010000130.1 GCA_017625335.1 Lachnospiraceae bacterium | reverse complement strand
AGTGGATGGGGCAATATTCTTAATTTGAAACTAGACACAGGAAAAGCATTATCCTATGTTACTTGGGGACAGAATGTACCAGATGATATAGGTGTAGTAAATCCACAGATTATTGCGAAAAAATTGTTGGGAGGTGCTGATTAATGGACCAAGCTACAATTTTAAGAGAGAAAGTAAAAAGCTCTCAAGAAGCTTCTAATGCTAGAGTAATAGCAGTTACAAGTGGAAAAGGTGGAGTTGGTAAAACAAGCTTATCTGTAAATTTAGGCATGGAAATGGCAAAATTAGGTAAAAAAGTTGTTATTTTTGATGCAGATTTCGGTCTTGCAAATGTTGAGGTAATGCTTGGAATAAGACCTACCTATAATCTTTTAGATTTAATTCACAAGAATAAAACTATGCCTGAAATAATTACACAAGGACCGATGGGGATTGGATTTGTGTCGGGAGGTTCTGGAGTATCTGAACTGGCATCTTTGGATAAAAACAGTATTAAGCTTCTTATATCTGAGATGATTAAGCTTGATAAGATGTATGATGTGGTTATTATTGATACGGGAGCAGGTATAACTGATTCGGTAATGGAATTTGTTATGGTTAGTCCAGAGGTGCTTTTAGTTGTAACACCTGAACCGACCTCTATTACGGATGCGTATTCTTTACTTAAGGTGTTGAGAAGAAAAGGTGAATTTAATCCTTTGTATAAAACAATTAATGTTATATCCAATAGGGTTGAGAATGAGAATGAGGGTAAGGAAATCTTTTCCAAGATGAACACGGTATCGTCCAAATTTCTTAATACGAAGCTAGAATATTTGGGTTCTGTTCCTCAGGACAAAAATGCATCTATGGCGATTATAGAACAAAAACCTGTAGTTGTGGCATATCCCAATTCGCCTGCTTCAAAGGCTATAGTAGGATTAGCTGAAAAAATACTTAATTGTGAACATGAGGATTATAAAAAGAAGGATGGAATAGCGAAGGTATTTTTGGATTTTATCAAGTTCAAAAAACGTTCAAAATAATGAAAAGGGGTATGTATGGGAATTTCGATTGGTAATAAAATTGAGCTTGTAATGTTAGATGATATAATAAGAAATGAATCTAACAAGAAGGTTTATGTCAGCAAGATATTTGATATTTTGCCTGGAAATAAGCTTCAAATTGCTATGCCGATTTATGAGGGGAAAATAGTTCCATTGAACGTTAGTGACAAATATTCTGCATGTTTTTATACTGACAAAGGTTTGTTGCAATGTAATGTTATTATAACCTCTAGATATAAGGATGGTCATATGTTTTTCTTAGAGGTTCTTATATTAGGACAGCTTGAGAAGGTACAAAGAAGACAGTTCTATAGATATGTGTGCAAATTGAATGCAAAGATAAGAGTTGTATCTGATGAGGAATATGAAACTGGCAAGTTAGATTATGAGGTTATATCTGAGGATGATTTGGAATGGAATGAGGCAAAGCTGATGGATATAAGCGGTGGAGGAGCCAAAATCATTCAAAGACAATACCTAGATAAAAATGAAGTTGTTAAGCTTAAATTTGTATTATCAGTTGATGAATATACATTTAGGTTTAGCTTGTTTGCCAGAGTATTAAGTAGTGTTCGTGTTCAGAATCACTCCGAAATATATGAGCAAAGACTAGAATTCCTGAAAATAACAAAGGAAGAAAGAGATAATATTATAAAGTATATATTCGAAAGCGAAAGACGAAATAGAGCGAAAGAAATGGGAATGATATAATGAAAAAAGTTCTGGTTATAGATGACTCTGCACTTATGAGAAGGGTTATGTCTGATATAATTAGTAATACAAATGAATATGTTGTTGCCTATACTGCTGCGAATGGTGTAGAAGGTTTACGTATTATCGAAGAAAAGGATGATATTGTAGCTATTTTTTGTGATATTAATATGCCTAAGATGAATGGCTTAGAGTTACTTAAGATTATTAAAGATAGGGGTGTTGAAACTCCTTTTATAATTTTTAGTGCACAAGGTGATGCTACAGATACATTTAATGCTCTTGAGTTAGGTGCTATGGATTTTATTAAAAAACCTAACAGGATATTTGTTGATGTAGAATTTCGTGATAAGGTTAATAAAGCATTGTTTATAGCAAGCTCTATTAATGATAAGGATGGAGTGGTAGATGCTACATATAAAAATCATAAGAATTCTAATCATAAAAATCATTCTACAAGAGTTATATCCTCAAATCGTGTATTTTCTAATTCTGAAAATAAAGTATCGTTAGAAAATGTTTTGGAAGATAAGGAAAAATTACGTGGATTAGGTGTCTCATCAGGACTTAAAGCTAGAAAGCTTGTTGCTTTAGTATGTTCTACTGGTGGACCAAAGGCTCTACAGTCAGTTATTCCTAAGCTGCCTAAAAATTTGGCTGCGCCTGTGTTGGTTGTACAGCACATGCCTGCTGGCTTTACAGATACTATGGCAAACAGATTAAATGAGCTTAGTGAAATTAAGGTTAAGGAAGCTTCGGAGGGAGATGTACTGAAGGATGGTACAGTATATATAGCAAAGGGTGGAACCCATTTGGCGGTTAAGGAAGACCATGGAAAGGTATCTATATATTTTGAAGATACACCACCAATAGGTGGATTAAAGCCATGTGGTAACATTATGTACAGTAGCATATGCAATTTATTTTGTTATGATGAGATTGTATGTGTTGTGCTTACAGGTATGGGAGCAGATGGTACTAAGGGTATTATGGAGCTGTCAGGACATAAAAAGATACATGTTATAGCTCAGGATGAGAAAACAAGTACGGTTTATGGAATGCCTAAGGCAATATATGAGACTGGTTTGACAGACGTTGTTTGTGAACTTAACAAAATTGCAGAAGAAATTACAAAGAAAGTAGGGGTGCTATAATGGATTTAAGTCAATATCTTGAGATTTTCATTGATGAAACTAAGGAACATTTACAGAATCTTAATGATCAGGTTTTGATTTTAGAGGCAGAGCCTGAGAATATTGATACAGTAAATGAAATTTTCCGTGCTGCACATTCCCTAAAAGGAATGGCAGGAACTATGGGCTTTAAGAGAATGCAAAGACTCACTCATGACATGGAGAATGTATTCTCAGAGGTTCGTAACGGAAAGCTTAATGTTAATGCGGATATGGTTGATATAGTTTTCAAATGCTTGGATGCTATAGAAGGATATCTGTCTAATATTGTTGAATCTTCTGATGAAGGTACAGAGGATAATGAAGAGCTAATAGGCTTACTTAATGCAGCCCTTGAGGGTAAATGTGATACAGGCGAACCTGATGTTGTTGCAGAAGCTCCTAAGGCGGATAGTGCACCTGTTGGAAGCGATGATAGAAAGAAATATCTTCAAATTCCTGTGGCTGATTTTGAAAAGAATGCCATGATTGAAGCTAAGGCTAATGGTATGAATGTATATGCCACAACTGTATATATTCAGGAAAGCTGTCTTCTTAAAGCTGCTAGAGCATTTCTTGTTTTTAAAGGACTTGAAGGAAAGGGAGAAATAATTAAGTCTGTTCCTAGTGTTCAGGATATAGAGGATGAGAGATTTGATTTTGATTTTTCTATGTTTATTCTTTCCGAGAAGCCTATTGAAGAGATTAAAAAGATAATAGAAAATGTTTCAGAGATAGAGGAAGCGGTAATTGAACATTTTGAGATTCCGGAAGAGGTTCAGGAAACAGTACCAACTGCATCTGCTGAAGTAAAGGTTGAAGAAAAGGTAGTAGTTGAAAAGAAGGAAGAGAAAAAGCCTTCAACCACAAGTACTAAGTCCTCGAAGCCTGTTGTTAATCGTTCAGTAAGAGTAGATATAGAGAAGCTTGATGATCTTATGAATCTTGTTTCTGAGCTTATAATAGCTAAGAATGGTCTTGTATCTGTTACAGGTGATGCGAGGGTTCAGGTTCAGAGCTTTAATGAGCAGATAGAATACCTTGAGAGAGTAACTACTAATCTTCATGAGTCAGTTATGAAGGTTCGAATGGTTCCTATCGAAAGCGTTGTTAATAGATTCCCTAGAATGATTCGTGACCTTTCTAAGAAGCTTAATAAGGATATGGAGCTTATTATGACTGGTGAGGATACTGAGCTTGATAGAACAGTTATTGATGAGATTGGTGATCCGCTTATGCATATGCTTAGAAATGCAGCAGATCACGGTCTTGAGTCAACAATTGACAGATTAAAGATTGGTAAACCAAAGGTAGGTACAATTAGACTTGATGCTTATCAGGATGGTAATAACGTTACGATTGAGGTATCAGATGATGGTGCCGGAGTTGATGTTGAGAAGATCAAGCGTAAGGCAATAGAAAAGGGAACAATTACTGAGGAACAGGCTGAGTTTATGTCAGATAAGGAGGCAGTTGATTTATTATTTGCACCTGCATTCTCTACTGCAGAGAAGATTTCTGATGTATCAGGTCGTGGTGTTGGTCTTGATGTTGTAAAGAATAAGATAGAAGGCCTAGGCGGTGATGTTGAGGTTGTGACAAAGCTTGGTGAAGGAACTAAGTTTATTGTAAGACTTCCACTTACACTTGCAATTATTCAGGCACTTATGGTTAATATTTCTGATGAGATGTATGCACTTCCACTTAATTCAGTTGTTACTATTGAAGAGATAGTTCCAGAGGATATTAAGTATGTTCAGACTAAAGAGGTTATTAATCTTCGTGGTACAGTTATTCCTCTTGTTAGACTTAATGAGGTTCTTGATATTGAACCAATTGAAAGAGATGAGAATGATGATGAAGGTCTCATTGTCGTAATTGTAAAGAAGGGTGATAGACAGGCTGGTCTTGTAATAGATAAGCTTTTAGGTCAGCAGGAAATCGTAATTAAGCCTTTAGGTAAGTATATTAGAGTTCCTAAGATGATAAGTGGAGCTACTATACTTGGTAATGGTGAGGTTGCCCTTATTATTGATTCTAATACTTTAGTATAATGGAGGTGTGACAATGGATAATAATGCAGTAAATAACGATACAAAACAGTACATAATGGTTAAGTTTGATAATGAGCAGTATGGTATTGATATTGCATACATCGATAACATTGTTAGACTTCAACCTATAACTAGAGTACCTCACACACAGGAGTATTTTCTTGGAATTATTAACCTTAGAGGTGAAATTATTCCAGTTATGAGTCTTAGAAGAAAGTTTGATTTAGAGGACAAGGATAATACTAATTCATCCAGAATTCTTATTATTAAATATGAGGGTAATGCCAAAATTGGTATGCTTGTTGATGAGGTTAAAGAGGTTGTTACATTATCTGATGATGATATAGAAAAAATATCAAGTGAATCACCTGATTCTAACAGAGGATACTTGGCTGGTGTTGGTAAGTATAATGACACGTTAATTACACTTCTTAACATTGGTGTAATTATTAATGATATTGATAATGATTTCTAGGAGATAAGCTTATGGGTGATAGATTATCAGAACAAGCATTTAATGCCCTTACTGAGTTGGGTAATATAGGAGCAGGTAACGCAACTACATCACTTTCTGTGATGCTTAATTCTAAGCTTACTATGTCTCCGCCTAAAGTAGATATATATGATTTTAATTCTTTGGAGAATATATTAGGCGGACCTGATGCTACAGTTATGGGAGTATTAAGCACTATCGGTGGCGACATGAATGCTATGATATTGTTCGTAGTTGGTATGGATGATGCTGAGAATCTAGTGAAGGCACTTATGGGTGATGGTGTAGAATGGCATTCTGAAATTGGAATATCTGCCATAGGAGAAATTGCAAATATTATAATTGGTTCCTATGTTGCATCATTAGAAACCCTAACGGGAATGAAGATGAGATATTCGCAGCCTGAGTCTTGTATAGATATGGCCGGTGCTATTCTTAGTGTTCCTTGTATCGAATTTGGTAAGATAAGTGATAAAGCATTACTTATTAATTCGCAGTTTAAAGCAGGCGAGAAGGAAGTTGATGGATATATTATGATGATGTCAGAGGTTCATTCTTTCGATGCGTTGCTGAACAAGCTTGGGATTGGAGGCATAGATGGGTAATGTAATTAAAGTCGGAATAGCAGACATGAATGTTTGCAAATCTCCTGATAAGATTACTACCATAGGTCTTGGTTCCTGCATAGGTGCTGTGTTGTACGATAGTAATACTAAAACAGCCGGTTTGGTTCATGTAATGTTGCCTGACAGTACAAAAATTAAAAATAATCAAAATAAGATGAAGTTTGCTGATACAGGAATAGATTTGCTGATTGAACAACTTGAGAAAATGGGAATTAATAAGAGAAATCTTAAAGCTAAGATTGCTGGAGGTGCGAAAATGTTCTCTTTTAATTCGGGTTCATCGGATATTGGCAATATAGGTAATAAAAATATAGAAGCGGTACGTGCAAGGCTTGAAAGTCACAGAATTAAAATTGTTAGTGAAGATGTAGGTCTTGATTATGGAAGAACTATTATTTTTGATCCTGATTCCTGTGAGTTATCTGTTATCAAAGCTGGAAAACAGGTAAATATTATATAATCTTGAGGTAAGTAAAATTGGATTTAAAGAATAAATATAGATACGCTAGAGCGTTTATTGTATTATTGGCGGCT
>JAGALE010000129.1 GCA_017625335.1 Lachnospiraceae bacterium | reverse complement strand
GTTTCATAATTGTAATGCTTTTGATTGGAACTAGAGTGTTTAAGAAGCTGAAGATACATTTTGCAGATGTGTTATAGGAGATAGCATGAAGGATATAGCAATTAATGTTGACCATGTGTCAAAGATATATAAATTATATAACAAACCATCGGATAGATTCAAGGAAGCTTTGGGTATAGGAAAAAAGGTAAAAAGATATACTGAACACTATGATTTAAATGATATGAACTTCCATGTTAAGAAGGGTGAGTGTGTAGGTATAATTGGTACTAATGGTGCTGGAAAATCTACAATCCTTAAAATAATCACTGGTGTTCTTAATCCTACATCGGGTAAGGTGGATATAGAGGGTAGAATATCTGCATTGCTAGAGCTTGGTGCGGGCTTTAATCAGGAGTACTCAGGTCTTGAGAATGTGTACCTTAACGGAACTATGATAGGGTTTTCCAGGGAAGAGATAGATGAAAGACTAAATGATATATTGGAATTTGCTGATATTGGAGAATTCATACATCAGCCTGTGAAGACGTATTCATCAGGTATGTTTGTGCGACTTGCCTTTGCGGTGGCTATTAATATTGATCCGGAAATACTTATAGTTGATGAAGCACTTTCTGTAGGAGATGTATTCTTCCAAGCCAAGTGCTATAAGAAGTTCGAGGAATTTAAGGAAAAAGGAAAAACCATACTTTTTGTAAGTCATGATTTGAGTAGCATAGGAAGATATTGCGATAGAGTGGTGCTACTAAATAAGGGTAGTAAGGTTGCTGAGGGTATTCCTAAGGATATGATTGACCTGTATAAGAAGATACTAGTTGGTCAGGATACTGAAGCAGATTATGCTAAGTCTGAGAACGTTGATAATAAAACTAACGCAGATGTTGAAAGACGTCAGGCTACAACAGCTGAAGAAAAACAAGTAGTTAAATCTGATGAAGAAAAAACGGCTACTAAGACTACTTCAGTGCCAGAAGAAAAGATGAATTCAAACCTTACGCTTAATCCAAATGTTAGTGCATACGGTAATGGCAAGGCTGAGATAGTAGATTTTGCTGTAATAGATGAAAGAGGAAATATCTCAAACAGTATAGAAAAGAACACAAAATTTAAGATTGTTATGAGGGTAAAATTCAATGAAGATATAAGTGACCCTATATTTGCATACACCATCAAGGATCTTAAGGGAACAGATATTAATGGTAGTAATACTATGGCGGAGAAGGTTAATGTACCTGCCATGAAGAAGGGTGATATTAAAACCATAACCTTTACACAGGATATGTATCTTCATAGTAATGAATATCTTTTGTCTTTAGGTGTGACAGGCTTTGAAAATGGTGATTTTGTGGTGTATCACAGATTATATGATGCATGTAACATTATGGTTATATCAGATAAGACACCACTTGGAATCGTAGATTTAAATTCAGATATAGTTATCGAATAGGTGAGATATATGAGAGAAGAAATAGGTAAGGTTGTACTTGATATGACCAACTATTCAGGAAAAGATTTATATAGTGATGGTGATATAGAGGACGTATTGCTTGACATCGTGAAAAATCATGACGAGGAAGAATACAATTCCATAATCATGGACAAAAAGGATTGGGCGGTGCTGTATCATCTGTCACCTGTTAGACAAAATATAATATCATTCTTGGATATAGAACCAGATAGCACAGTGCTTGAGATAGGCGCAGGCTGTGGAGCTATAACAGGTGCCCTTGCGTCTAAGGCAAAGAAGGTGACATGTATAGAGCTTTCTAAGAGAAGAAGCACTATCAATGCTTATAGGAATAAGGAATATGACAATATAGAGATAAAGGTAGGAAACTTTACAGACGTAGAGAAAGGTCTTACCGAAAAATTTGATTATATTACTTTGATTGGAGTTTTAGAATATGCGGCAAGCTATATTAATATGGAACAACCATATGATAAATTCTTGCAGATTATTTCAAAGCATCTAAAACCAAATGGTAAAATAATTGTTGCTATAGAGAACAGACTTGGTATGAAGTATTGGGCTGGGTGTAAGGAAGATCATACAGGACAGTACTTTTCGGGTTTAGATGAGTATCAGGAATTCACACATGTAAAAACCTTCTCTAAAGCAGAGTTAACGGAACTGTTTGTGAATAATGGTATGTATAACATAGAATTTTATTATCCATATCCGGATTACAAGCTACCTATGAGAATATACTCTGATGAGTATCTGCCTGGTTTAGAGGAACTTAATAACAATATGAGAAACTTCGACAACAGCAGAATGTTACTTTTTGATGAAGGAAAAGCATTTAATTCTGTAATTAAAGAAGGATGTTTTCCACAGTTTGCCAATTCCTTTTTGGTGGTGATGCAAGGAGGAAAGGGCCTATGAAAAAAGTAATATTCGCAAAATGCTCCAATGACAGAGCAGACAGATTCAAGATATTAACTAAGATAATAGATGATAATGGACATAGATATGTGGAAAAGCATCCATTGCATAAGGCTGCTCAGGCGCATATAGACAGTTTAAGTGATACTTGTGTTAAGCTAAAGGAACTAACTGATAATACAGTATTCGCTATGAATAATTGTAATATGGATAATGGAGTGGCCTGTTTTGAGTACCTTCAAGGAAAAACACTAGAGGATATTATGAAAGAGTGTTTCTTTAAAGAGGATTACGAGGGCTTATATAAGCTTTTTGACAGGTTTGTGGAAAATATTCAAGCCTTGGCAGATTGCAAATTCACTATGAGTGAGGGCTTTGAAGAGGTATTCGGAGCGGTGGATATTAGTGAGGATGAAGCTGCTGTATCAGTAGCTGATATAGATTTGGTAACAAGTAACATAATAGTGGATGAACAGGCGTGGCATGTAATAGACTACGAGTGGACATTTGATTTTGCGGTGCCGGTAAGATTTATCATATATAGAAGTATATATGGATTTATGCATGTTATAGGAAACTATGGCAATTGTGAGAAGCTTAAGCTATACGATAGAGTAAGTATGGACCAAGAAGAGGTTCAGCAATACCAACTAATGGAGGAAGCATTCCAAAGATATGTGGCGGACGGGTATTATACCTTAAACCAGATGTATGGCGTATTTGGCAAGAGATGCATTAAGGTATGTGATATGGTGGGAGAACAGTTAAATGACATACCATATAGAGAACTATTAGAGGAAAAGAATTTATTATCGGATGATAAAGCTAAGCTAGAGGAAGAAAATGCAAGACTTAAAGCTGAGTTAGAAGAAATATATAAATCCAAGAAGTGGAAGCTGGTACAGAAATTAGCTAAGCTTCGTACGGGAGGAAAGTAAGATGTATACTATACAATTCCAATCTGTTTTATACCATAATGATATGAATGACATTTATAAGGCTATGGACAGCTTAAGTAATGCTGTAAGAATTGCGAGAAAAAATGGTCAGGATGTGCAGGCTACCATATACTATGGCGATTCTACTCCTGAGCCCTTGCTTCAGCCTGATGAGGTTGATCAAATTAAGAATAGGTATAAGGAATACGTGGAGTTCAAGTATAGATTCTTTGGGTTTAATTCGGGTTCCGCCAAGGGACAAAGTCTTCTAGCACAGGAATCAGATGCAGATTATATCTTAGTTACTAATCCGGATGTTATAGTGAATCCAAGGTTTTTAATTGAGATGATGAAGCCTTTTAAAGATAAAAAGGTAGGTATAGTGGAGGCGCGACAGACTCCTATAGAGCATGCTAAGGAGTATGATGTTAAAACTATGGAAACAGATTGGGCAACAGGCGCTTGTAATATTATTAGGCGAGAGGTGTTTGCAGAGGTTGGTTATTATGATTATGAGACCTTCTTTATGTAGTGTGATGATGTAGATTTGTCTTGGAGAGTAAGGCTTGCAGGTTATAAAATCATATATCAGCCTAATGCACCGGTGTATCATGCAAAAAGATTAGGTAGTGATGGACAGTGGCAGCCTACAAGCGCAGAAACATATTACTCAGCAGAAGCAGGATTACTTATGGCGTATAAGTGGTATAACGATGAATACCTAGAACAGACCTTAGAGTATTTTAAGATTAGTCAGAATGAGGATTTGATGAGGGCTGCAGAAGCCTTTGAGAATAGAAGAATAGAGGGTAGATTGCCTGAACGTATGGATAAGGAGCATAAGGTAGCGAGATTCATAGAAGGTAATTATTCAAAACACAGGTACAGAGTTGGTTAGGAGCAGAAGATGTATAGCATAGACATACAGAAAAACTACAAGTGCATAGAAGAGCTTTTAGACGGAAAACAATCGGGAATTATATTACTAGATGCAGGATATGTGTGTAGCGATAAGCTAGTAGAAGATTTGAATGTGTTACATGCTGATATTACAGCTTTTATTGCTGAAAAGATTTTTCCTTATGATACTTTTGATGGTTCTGCGGCCGAAGATAAGATAGTTATCTATTCTGATCTATTATGTCACAAAAGTATAACTACAATATTAGATCTAATGAAGGGATGTACCAATGCAAGTGTATTAGTAGATGTAACTAACGCAGGTAGCTTAGATATAGTATTATCACTTTTTGCTGGTGATGGTTTAGAGATGAGTCTGTCAGGGTTATATACTCCAAGGACTTTGGATAAAATGATGATAGATAATGGATATGAGATTTCAGCTGCTAAGGATATCCATTCTGCAGATGAAGTTAGTTCATACCTGCTATCAGAGAAAACCTTAATAAGCGACTACCTAAGATATGCTAAGGGAGTTTTAGATAAGGATGGAGATAATAAGAGGATAATTAGATTATATGACAAACAGACTGATGCAAATCAGGTCAGTGGCCAGCTAGACAACATAGGGCAGGCGCAAGTGGTTGTAAGGCCAGGTAATTCAGGAGAAAATTGCTTTTTATCCATAATCATGAGAACTCAGGGTAAGAGAAAGCTAGAACTTGAGGAAGCGCTTCTTAGTGTGTATGGCCAGTGCGATCAGGATTATGAGTTGCTTTTAATGGGGCATAATTTGGATGATGAAGGCAAGGAAAATGTTGATAAAATTATAGATGAAACACCTAAGGACTTAAGAGATAAGATTAGATATATAGATGTGATAGGTGGTACTAGAACTACTCCGCTTATAAGAGGTTTTGAAGAAGCAAGAGGGCAGTATGTAGCGATATTAGATGATGATGATATAGTTTTCGATAATTGGGTAGAGGTATTCCATAATTTATCAAAGGACAATAATGGTAGAATTCTTCACTCATACTGTGCTAAGCAGAATTGGTCAAGGATTAAGAATCCTGCAGGTGGATACAGCTTAAGGGCTACAGGACCATTCGAAAAGCTTTATTATAAAGATTTTGATGAGGTATACCAATTAAGTAGTAATAACTGTCCTATTCACACTTTAGCATTTCCTAAGAGTGGGTATGAAAAATTAGGTATTAGATTTGATGAAGGGCTTAATGTTGTCGAGGATTGGGATTTCCTTATGAGAATGAGCATGCTTACTGGAGTTGCTAATGCACAGGCTATTACTTGCATATATAGAATCTGGGAGAATTCTGAAAATTCTGCTTCGCTTCATGCTCAGAGTGAGTGGGATGAGGCAAGAAAAACTATCATAGGTAAGCTTAGTGCAAGTCCGGTTTTACTTTCGGCTGGAGTAGCAGACAGGATATCTACCATGGTAGAGGATGTGGAGAATGGAACCATGAGAAAGAATGGCGAATCCAATCAGCTTTGGACCTTCTTTGTGGATTTGAATGACGAAAAGGGCTTTACTGCTGACAAGATGATAGCTAAGTATGTTAAGACGGATGCGGACGGTGAGTTTGAACTTAACTATGAGGGATTATCCAAATGGGGCGTGGTAAAAGGAGTGAGGCTTGACCCTTCAGAAAACTCATGGATAACTATAAAGGAGCTTGAGTTTAAGGTTATGTATACAGATGGTACATGGAAGAATGTGTCTGTAGACCAACTCAGCTGTAATGGTATACATTATAATAACAAAATATTATTCTTAGAAAACGACCCGCAGATAATATATGCAGAGACAGGGGAGCTTGGTATAGAGGGTGTTAGCGTGTCTGGTAAAATAAATTATGATTTGGATCAGGATGCCAGAGATAGTATAACAAGCTTTTTATACAGTAAGCCTAAGAATGTAAAAAAAGTATTTGGTAGCAACAAAGGCTAAATATATGAGGTATATAATATGCAAAATAAATTTACAAGTAGAAGCAAACATCTGGATTTTATAATAATTGATATAATCTGTGTTATGGGCTCATTTTGGCTTGCGGATTTTCTTCGTCATGGTAATGTAGATAACTATTCAGAGTACTCTCTTATGAGCTGGATAGTATTACTTATACACCTTGCTATAGTATTCATATCAGAGGGATATTCAGGAATACTTAAGAGAGGATATCTGAAGGAGCTAAAGAAAGTAGTAATACACAACATGGAGCTTTTGGCTACAGTTCTTCTGATATTGTTTTTCTCTAAGCAGTCAATATTATATTCTCGAGTTGTGTTTGGTTTGTTCGTGGTAATTAACACAGGGTTGATGTTTCTTCTTAGATGTGCTAGAAAAAGAATGCTTAAGAAGAGGAATGCCAGTTTAAAGGGAAAGGGCTTCATGCTAGTTATCTCTAATGAGGCTAACATGGAGCATCTTCTGTCTAATCTTCAAAAAGCAGAGTATTCTAATTACAAAATTGGTGGAGCGGTTGTATTAGATAAAGATATGACCGGTCAGGTTATAGAGGGTGTAGACGTAGTTTCCAATAAGGATGGCATGTATGAATACGCCAAGTCTAACGTAATCGATGAAGTATTCCTTGAATACTTCGGAGATGAGATGGCAGACATAACAGAGAGATTCCTTGCTATGGGCGTAGTGGTTCATGTTAGCATAAATAATCTTCTGCCGGGAACACCTAATGCTGTGGTTGAGAATATTAACAAGTATACTGTAGTAACAACAAGTATAAATCTTATGTCGTTTAAGGAAAAGATAATTAAGAGACTTATTGATTTGGCTTTTTCTGTGGTGGGCTTGATATTTACAGTTATATTGTTCATTATATTCGCACCAATTATTTACATCCAATCACCAGGACCAATATTCTTCAAACAGACAAGAGTAGGTAAAAATGGTCGACGA
This sequence comes from Lachnospiraceae bacterium, assembly GCA_017625335.1. Lineage (GTDB taxonomy): Bacteria > Bacillota > Clostridia > Lachnospirales > Lachnospiraceae > Coprococcus_C. The sequence continues at coordinate 3,203 of JAGALE010000129.1, read as the reverse complement.
TTTAAATTATACAAATTTAGATCCATGTATATGGATGCAGAGGAACGTAAGAAGGAGCTTATGGAGCAGAACAAGATGAGTGGTTTGATGTTCAAGATGGATGACGATCCACGTGTAACTCCTATAGGCAAATTTATCCGTAAGACAAGTATAGACGAATTTCCACAGTTTATAAATATATTCAAGGGCGATATGAGCTTAGTAGGAACTAGACCACCTACAGTAGATGAGTATGAGCAGTACGAGCAGCATCATAAGAGTAGACTTGCTATGAAGCCAGGTCTTACCGGTTTGTGGCAGGTGTCTGGAAGAAGTGAGATTACAGACTTCGAAGAGGTTGTAAAGCTGGATAGAGAATATATTATGAACTTTAGTATAGGTCAGGATATTAAGATAATATTCAAAACAGTTGGAGCAGTGTTAAAGAGAAAGGGTTCTGTGTAGTATGACACTATCTGTAATTAATATAATAATGGCAGTGTTGGTTCTAATAGTGATTCCTGTGATAATGGGAAGCCAGATATGCCATATGTTAGATATAAAGCGCACGGTACCTTGTTGCTTTACATTTGGCGTGATAGGGCAGTGGGCCATATGTCAGCTTATAGCGGTGCCCCTTATACTGCTTAAGCAAAGCTTTATAGTGCTTGTGGTATTACAGAGTGTGATAATGATAACACTTTGTGGTTTGGCACTGACAAAAAAGCATCTGCCGATGATAAAGCTAAGGAAGCACAATCTGATAGAGTTGATTGGCTTAATTTCAGTTATGTGTATGGTTGGATATATTGTTATTCAAGCAGTAAGGTTACAGCTTACCAATGCGGATGACTCTAGATTTGTAGTTAACGCTGTGGATGTGGTTAGAACAAATAGATTACTTCTAACAGATGTTAATACAGGTAAGGAGCTGGTGACTTGGGTAGGTGACTTGCATAAGGATGTAGCGTCTCCGTGGCCGGTATACGTGGCATATATATCTAAGGTTACAGGTATACATGTGGCAACTATGTTCCATACAGTTCTGCCACCGGTATTGCTTGTTATAATGGTAGCTATATACTTCATGCTAGGAGAGGAATTCTTCCCAGAGGACAGATTGAATTCCTATATATTCACAGCTGTAGCTATATTAGTGAACGTATTCGGTGGATATTCTGAGTATAGCAGTGGAACATTTGCACTAACAAGACTGTGGCAGGGGAAATCTGTTATAGCAGCTATAGGAATACCGATTCTACTGTTGGCTGTTATATGGCTATACAGAGAAGTTCCAAAGAGTGAAAGCTGGAGAAAAAAGAGCAGAAAGCAAAAAGAGAATAATATAGTGGAAAATGAGGAAGACGTAGAAGGTAATTCTGTTATAACAGAGGATAATGGCGATAAAAGTCATATAAAATGTTATATGAGAATACTACTTCTAGTTATAGCACTGTGTCTTCCATCTAATATGGGATTTATACTTACAACCATAATGCTAGGCTGCTTTGGATTAGTATATGGCCTGTCGAAAAAATCATTTAAGGTAGCTATGGGAATGTGGCTATGTTGCATACCAAGCTTAGTGTATCTATTACTATCATATGGTTTAAAGCTATAGCGCGAGGAGAGATAAAATGAAGAATATAAAAATCATTGTTGCAGCACATAAGAACTATAGAATGCCTAAGGATAATATGTATGTACCGGTACATGTTGGAGCAGAAGGAAAAACTGATAAGGATGGAAATGTGCTAGACCTAGGTTATACCAAAGATAATACAGGTGACCATATATCAGAGAAGAATCCTTACTACTGTGAGTTGACAGGAATATACTGGGCATGGAAGAACCTTGAGGCAGATTATCTGGGACTTGCTCATTACAGACGTCACTTTGCTACAGAAAGTAAGGTGGATAGCAAGGATCCATTTGACAAGGTAATAGGACGTGGTGAGTTAGGTAAGCTATGTCAGAAATACAAGGTCATAGTGCCTAAGAAAAGAAGATATTATATAGAGTCATTGTACTCACACTATGCACATACGCATTATGCGGAGCACCTAGACAAGGTTAGAGAAATAATGGAAGCTAAATATAGTGAGTATGTTGCAGATTACGATAAGGTAGTAAAGAGAACATATGGATACATGTTCAATATGATGGTTATGGAAAGACCGATGTATGATGAATACTGTCAGTGGCTTTTTGATATATTAGGAGAGTTAGAAAATAAGGTTGATACAGAGGGATTATCTGTATTCCAAAGCAGATTCTACGGCAGAGTAAGTGAGATAATATTCAACGTATGGTTGGAACATCAGCTTAGGGAAGGAAGAATCAAAAAATCTCAGATAAAGGAAGTACCATTTATCTATATGGAGAAGATAAATCGTATCAAGAAGGGAATATCCTTTATAAAGTCAAAGTTGTTCCACAAGAGATATAGTGGAAGCTTCTAGATAGAAAGGTAAGTATGTATAAGGAAGAAGCGAAGGAATTATTGAATTGGATATTGCTATATTATGATAGGTTTATAGTGATTATGGTGACCATAGTGATTATATACCTATTTTTTGCGGAAAAAAGTAGTAGAGTCAAAATCATATATCCTATAGTGTTAGTATTTGTATGTGTTCTTAATCCTATACTTTATCATTATGTGCTTAAGAAGATAATATACTGGAGAGTCTTTTGGCTACTACCGGAGTCCATAATAATAGGCTATGGCTTAGCCCATCTTGTAAAGAGCGTAAAGCCTACAGTGGTGAAGGTAGCAGTACTTATTATAATGGTTGCTGTACTTATAGCCGGCGGTAACAATGTGTACAAGGTGGCTGACTTTGAGCAGACTAAGAATCAGCAAAAGGTTGCTACAGAAACAAAGACAGTGGGAGATATTATGCTGTCTATAGATAAGAATCCTAAGTGTATAGTACCTGAAGAATTGGCTTGGGAGATGAGAGTATACTCTGGAGATATAGAATTGTTGTATGGTAGAAATGCGGAGGGGTATATTAATTATCCGGATGCTGTGGCAGAAAAGGTTTGTAATGAATTGTACAAGGAAGTTCCAAATACAGATTTTGTGTTTGGAACGGCATATAATAAAAAAATAGATTTTGTAGTATTGCCGAGAGAAAAGTCTATAAATGATGATATTGCCGCTTCTTATGGATATTATATGGTAGATGCTGTAGATGGATATCCTATATATCATAATG
>JAGALE010000128.1 GCA_017625335.1 Lachnospiraceae bacterium | reverse complement strand
TGGTTCATTCTCCTAACAGGTTTGTTTGTAGTGGGTGTTATAGCAGCAATGGTTTATATCCTTCCATTTGAGACTGGAGTTAGACAGCTGTTCATAATCTGTACAATTTTATTTGTTATAGTAACTATAGTAGAGGGTATGTATTCCAAGGGTATGCTAAATGGTGACATTTACACCCCATCAGAGGAAGACTTTAAGAAAATGATATACGACCTTGAGAGAAAGCAGGAAACCTTCGAAGAGGTAGAGATAGATATGACCTTTGCAAAGGAGTTCTTAGACAGAAAGGCAGAGCTTTTAGCTGTTGAAAAGGAGATTCTTGACAAAAAGGAGAAGAAGAGACAACTGGAAGAGGAGCTTAAGGTTGCAAACGATAAAATCGAAGAGCTTGATAAGGAAAACCATATTATCAACCTGGCAATAAACACCATTAACCAGGTATCGGCGGAAATTCACGGTGACCTGGGCTTCCTAATCAATGACAACATATCAGACATTGTCTCTAAAATAACTGATGGAAAATATCAGGACGTTAAAATGGATGAGAAACTCCACATAATGGTAAAGGATTCCGACTCCTACCTAGGCATAGAGTACCTAAGCGCCGGAACCATCGAACAGATATACTTAGCAGTACGTCTTAGCGTCGCCAGACTTCTCTGTAAGGACCGTATGCCACTAATCATAGACGACATCTTCACCGCATACGACGAGAGCCGCCTGGTAAACACCCTAGACTGTCTCAAAACCATAGATACAGAGCAAATCATCCTTATGACTAGCAATCCACACATCGGGGACATGCTGGACGAACTAGACATGGACTACAACTACGTGGAACTATAATCTCCCAGAGGGTTGAAAAGCTGACCAGCTTAAGCTTGTGCTTAGGCTGGTTTTTTAATGCCTTGAGTCCAGTCAGGGTATTACGCTACACGCTTCGTCGCAATGTTTTTCTAGATGTCCGAGTAAGATTTTCACAGCTTCCGCCACCGCCGAAGAGTCGCCATCCGTGGCTCCGCTTCGGCTTGGTTTGACGTCCTGTCAAACCATGGCTGTGATACAGCATCGGACATAAGAAAAACTATTGCTCCTACGCTATCGTAGCTTTAACACCCTAACTGGACTCAAGTCATAGTCCACGAATAGATAAGCACAAGCTTAAACGTCAGCTTTTCAATGCCTACGGCATTGTGAATTCATCGCCGCAGGCGATAGCAAAAGTTTTCCCTGCCATACATCAATTTGTATGTGCAACTTATCTATAAATTAAGGTTCAGGTTGATAAGGGATGCTTGATAACGATAGTGTAGGAGTGATAGATTTTTAATATTCGGCTGACTACTAGAGGGCACGCTGGCATGGATGCCAGCGTAGCTTTCACGTACATGGACGTACGATTGAAAGCGGCCCTCGTACGTCTTAGATAACCCTACCCGAATATTCTAAAAATCATCACGACGAAGCGTGTTATAAAGCACCCTTATCAACCTGAACCAAAGCATAAGAAAACCTGCACATACAATTGCTGTATGGCAGGTTTGAAAACTTTTGCTATATCCACCCACGGGGGGATATACTTAAGCCCTAGTCAACCTTTGGGGCCTGATAGTTATCGGTGATTGTTCCGGTTTTCTTATACTCGGCGATACGAGACTGGATACGCTCAGTCTGGTCGATGAGTCCACTTATTGATGCGTTGTGGTTAAGGTGATCAATAAGGATTGCGATGTACTTGCTCATATCTGCTGACTCGTACCAAGGTCTGCCGAAGAGCTCAGGAATCTGGTATGTAAGGTTAGTAGTGATAACCTTCTCGATGATGCCTTCTTCGTGAGCCTTGTCAAAGATTTCAAGGCCGGCAGTGAACAGACCGAAGGTTGCGAGAGCGTAAACTCTGTTTGCCTTTCTGTCCTTGAGCTGCTTTGCAACGTCTAACATACTTTCACCAGATGCAATCATATCGTCCATTATGATAACGTCCTTGCCCTCAACGTCGTCACCTAAGAATTCGTGAGCAACGATAGGGTTCTTACCGTTAACGATAGTAGTGTAGTCTCTTCTCTTGTAGAACATACCTACGTCTACTCCTAAGTGGTTAGCGAAGTAGATGGCTCTGTTCATAGCACCCTCGTCTGGGCTTATTACCATCATGTGGTCGCTATCAAGCTTAAGGTCTGGTGTAGTTCGAAGAAGAGTCTTAATAAACTGGTATGTAGGCATAATATTTTCGAAGCCACTGTATGGAATAGCGTTCTGAACACGTGGGTCATGAGCATCAAAAGTGATGATGTTGTCAATTCCAAGAGATACAAGCTCCTGAAGTGCGATAGCACAGTCAAGAGACTCTCTGCTTGAACGCTTATGCTGTCTGCTCTCGTAGAGGAAAGGCATGATAACAGTGATTCGGTTAGCCTTACCACCGATGGCAGCAATAACTCTCTTAAGATCTGCGTAGTGGTCATCTGGTGACATCATATTTTCCTGACCGCAGATATTGTACTTAATGCTGTGGTTAACAACATCAACAAGAAGGTAAAGGTCAGTACCTCTAACTGACTCTGAAAGAGTACCCTTAGCCTCGCCTGAACCGAATCTTGGGCAGCAAGACTTAATAATGTAAGAGTCCTTTTCATAGCCTGCAAATGTAATGTTATCCTTGTGCTCGTTGTGTCTCTCCGCCCTCCAACGTGCGATGTAGCTGTCTACCTTCTCTCCGATAGCAGTGATGCTCTGAAGAGGGATGATACCCAGCTTACCTACAGGTATGTTAATAAGGTTGCTTGAATCTGGCATGATATTTCCTCCAATTTGTTAATAATTTGTAGAGTTAAATCTCTTTTGATATCTTATGTTTTCACCGTAAATGTTGAATACGGTGTAGCTTTCTATTATACGGGATATAATACGCTCTGAGTATTTTATTCTAAGATCCTTAAGTCCAAGATTTGAGGATATTAGAGTAGAGCGCCCCTGTATGTTACGCTTGTTGATAATCTCGAACAGATTAGTAACTGTAAATGAGTTAATTAGTTCAGTTCCTAAATCATCTATTATCAACAATTCGCAATTATATACATATTTGTACAATTCTGCAAGGTCTTTCTCCTGTCCCATGAGATAAGGAGAGAGAATATTTTGGAATAATTCGTTGGCAGACAGATAAAATACCTGATGTCCCTTTTCCAATATCTCCTTGGCTATGCAGTTAGTAAGAAATGTTTTTCCTAAACCCACCTCGCCGTAGATAAATATGTTGCCTCTGTGAGAACTACTTTTGCTGAAATTATCAACAAAATTCTTAGCAGAGCTTAAGATGTTAACAATATTATCATAAGGAGAAAAGTCGTATCCGGCTAACATTTCCTTACTGTAATAATCAAGGCTGAAGGTGTTAAAGTTTTCCTTCTCTAATATATTAGTCAGATTTGACTGAAGGTATAGCTGATTTATAAGCTTGTCCCTAAAGCAGCTGCAGCGTTCCTGACCAATTGAGCCGGTGTCCTCACATAGTGGACAGGTATAGATGGGCTCTAAGTAGTTTTCCGGATAGCCGGCTTCTACAAGAAGCTGTTTCTTCTTGGCTGTACGCTGTCTATTTTGTGCCCTTACCGATTTGTAATCCTCGGCAACAGCAGCCTTGTCACCATTGCCGGAGAGCATTGCCAAGGCAGTGGATAAGTAAGAGCTGTTAGAAGCCTCATCCAATTCTTTTATGGCAGGAAGCTTGTTATATATTTCTTCTCTTCGCCAAGCTAAAAGACCTTCATTTTCCTGACGTGTTTGTTCATATTGATGCATTATATCACTAATGCGGACAGGTTCAAATATCATTGGTTTATAACCTTTCTGTAATTACTGAGCATTTTTCTTGTTCCTGTTAAGCTCTCTATTAAGCTTTCGCTCCATATCATCAAAGGTCTTGTCCGAGGTGGATTGCTTAAAGTCATTAAAGTTACTTATGTTGCCGGTAGACTTAGCTGACTCGGATTTATTTGAAGCGTACTTTGCTGCGTGAGCTTTTTTAAGAGCTTCAATATCTGCTAAGGATTTAACATTGTTCTTGTTCCAATCCTCAAGGATACCATTTACATAGTGTAATGTAGCACCTGTTGGCTTGGACAATGTGGCAGTTTCACATGCCTTCTTAATTATATCCTCAGAGAAACCGTAATCGGTTGTCCATGTATTGATAATCTCTATCTCAGCCTGTGTTATGGTTCTGTCACCGGGGATTCCCAAAGCCTTGAATACTGTTCTTGCCACAGAGCTTGTCTGATATACCTGCTCCTTAGCCTGCTGCTTGGTTCTAATTCCGTCCTTATACCATGCGATGGCAACAGACTCTAAGTATCTGATGTTTTTCTTGCCTCGGTCTACACAGTATTCTACTAAGTACTCAAATAATTCTGATGTGAATTCTAAGGTATCATATATGTACAGTATGCTGGACATTTGAGCCTGAGTAACAGGCTTTCCAAATAATGTATCTATAAGGTAGAGGATGTCCTCAAAATCAGAATCCTTCATAGCCTTGTCCATATCCTTAGTTGAATAATTAGGCTTGCTTGGAAGAGTAAGCTCAGTGCTTGCCATATTTGCAGGGACTGCAGTAGCTCTTGGAGCTATAGGCTGGTCTGCTGAGGAAGCCTCCTTAGTAGCAGCAATTACTCTGTCATATTCATCAGTTTCTGTATGGTTAGCTGTGTCTATTCTTAATATAGAAACAGCATCAGTTTCCATCTTAAGGTCAATACTAGGTGCATGAAGTGGAAGTAACACAATCCCCCGAAGGTGTCCCTTACCATCATAGTTCAGCTTTAGTACGTCCCTTGAAATCCAATATTTAATTGCACGACATATGTCGTTCTCTGTGAGATTAAAGTGATCCGCAATTGCTGCAACGGTTATGTTAGAATTAGTGTTAAGTAGTCTTACTAAGTATAGATAAACCTTAACAAACTCACCGTTAGCTTCTGTCATATAATAGTCTATGAAGAAGTTAGAAATTGAGGAATAGGTCTCACAATTTTCTGTGGAAATCGTAATAGTTTTCATACAAACATACCCTCTTTTTGTCTAATGCAAAATGAATTATAGCACAGCATTTTTTAATTGCAACCGAACACTTTTTCTGTTGACTCAAAAGCGAAAAATGTGGAAAATGTGGATAATGTGGATTGGCTGTTACCATAATATTTTGCAACCAAATTATTCCTTTAAAACCCGTGTTTTTTGGAAAAATTATGTCAACACAAAATATAAGGGCAATTCAGATTAAATAGTCTGAATTGCCCTGTGGATAATGTGGATAATTATTTTTTTAAGAGGGAATCTCCAATAATATCAACGTTTCCCGCTCCCATAGTTATCAACAAATCATTTTTTTTGCAACTTTTTTCAACAAATTTTTCTATTGACAAAAAGTCTCCCATGTGTATTGCATTTCCACCCATGGAATTTATCTTTTCGCATAAATCTTTTGAGGAAACCATGCCTGTATCCTTCTCTCTTGCAGCGTAAATATCTGCTAGGATTACGTGATCAGCAGTAGATAAAACCTCAGCGAATTTATCAAGCAACGCGTAGGTTCTAGTGTAGGTGTGAGGCTGGAAGATTACCCAAAGCTCATCATGTGGAGTGTTATTGGTAGCCTTAAGTGTGGCAGCAATCTCTGTTGGGTGATGTGCGTAATCATCTATTATTACGACACCATTTTTAGTCACGCCCTTATACTCATAACGTCTCTTTGCGCTGGTACATTCAAGCAGACCTGATTTTGTATGCTTCAAATCTAATTCTAAAAAGTCTGCTACAGCTATAACTGAAAGTGAGTTTACAACATTGTGTACTCCTGTGGAGTGAAGGTTGATGGTATCAATCTCCTTGCCATCTACATAAAGTTTGTATGAAGGGTGTCCTTCATCATCAAATGTAATGTCCTTAGCCTGATATTTGTTACCCTCATTTAAACCAAAGGTTATTATGTTACAGTCAAGGTCTTTAGTTATGAAATCCTTGTGCTCCATATCACCGTTAATTACTAAAAGTCCGTCCTTAGGAAGAATCTCAGCGAAGGTCTTAAAGGACTGTGCAATTTCCTCGATACCGCTGAAGAAATCTAAGTGGTCCTCATCAACATTTAGGATAATGCTGATAAATGGATTAAAGGAGTGGAAGCTGTTGGTATACTCGCAGGCTTCAGTTACAAAGTAGTCTGAGTGACCAACTCTAATGTTTCCTCCAATGGCATCAAGCATTCCTCCTATAGAAATAGTAGGGTCGGTGTCGGCCTGAAGAAGCACATGGCTCATCATAGCAGTGGTAGTAGTCTTACCGTGGGTACCACTTACAGCAATGCCGTATTTGTAGTTATTCATAATCTGACCAAGGAGCTGGGCTCTGGTCAGCATAGGAATATTCTTAGCAAGAACAGCCTTAAACTCCTCGTTATCCTCTTTTATTGCTGCGGTGTAAACCACAAGGTTGATGTCATCGGTTATATTTTCAGCAACCTGACCTATATTAATCTTCACACCCTGAGCCTTAAGAGAATCAGTAATATCACTTTCCTTCATATCTGAGCCGGATACCTGAAACCCCTCCCCTAGAAGAATCTCAGCTAAGCCGCTCATGCTTATTCCACCGATACCCATAAAGTATACGTGGCAAGGCTTATTAAAATCTATATTATACATAATATGTCACCATCCTTATATTTCATCAGTGTCGCTTTTAAAGCGACAAATCTTACTTAAAGTAGTATAGCACAATTCATTGACATTACAACTATTTTATGCCAATATTAAGAGAGTTAAATCGTAGACTTTTCTATATTTTATGGAGATATTTTAAACATATGAATAGTGATTTTATAACTGAAGAAAATAAGACAATTATTGCAGACTCCTATGACGTAATAATAGTAGGTACAGGAGTTGCAGGATTATTTACTGCTTTGTCCATATCACCGGAGCTTAAGATTCTTATGATATCTAAGGACAAAATCAAGAATAGTGACTCGTATCTTGCCCAGGGCGGAATATGTACACTTAAGGAGCCTGCGGATTTTGACAGCTTCTTAGAGGATACATTAAGGGCAGGACGCTATGAGAATAAGGAAGAAACTGTCAGAGTTATGATAGAGAATTCACCTATGATAATGGACAGGCTTATCGAGTACGGTGTGCTCTTTGACAAGGATAAGGATGGTGGCTTTGAGTACACTAGAGAGGGTGCTCACTCCACATACAGAATACTTCACCACAAGGACGTAACAGGTAAGGAGATTACTAATAAGCTTCTTAATAATGTAAGGGAGAGAGACAATATCACTCTCTGCGAATTTACTAAGATGCTTGACCTTATTATAGAAGATAATTCCTGTAAGGGAGTTGTTTTGGCTGATGGTGTAAATGATGTGACTAAGGCAGTTTATGCCAGAGAGACAGTTCTTGCAACAGGTGGAATAGGCGGTTTATTTACCCACTCCACAAACTTTAGACATATAACTGGAGATAGCTTTGCCCTGGCATTAAGGCATGGTGTGGAGCTTGAGAATATTAACTACATACAGATTCATCCTACATCACTTTACGAGGTTAATAAGAACAGAAAGTTCCTTATCTCAGAATCAGTTAGAGGCGAGGGTGGAATTCTTCTTAATAAAGCAGGGGAGAGATTTGTGGACGAGCTTCTTCCAAGAGATGTGGTAACAGAGGCTATACGTAAGCAGATGGAGATAGACGAGAGACCTTATGTAATGCTATCTATAAAGCATATGCCTAAGGAGGAGATACTTAGACGATTCCCTAACATTTACAGACACTGCTTGGAGGTGGGCTATGACCTATCCGTTGAGGATATTCCTGTAACACCTGCTCAGCATTATCTGATGGGCGGAATTATGGCGGATACATATGGAAGAACTTCAGTGAAGAATTTATTTGCAGTTGGTGAGACTGCCTGCAATGGAGTTCATGGTGCTAACAGACTTGCCAGTAACTCACTCTTAGAGAGTCTTGTGTTTGCAGAGAGAGCGGGCTGGATTATCACTGAGGAGATAGATAATTTTGAGCTTTCCTGTCCGCAGGTATCTATGGATAAATATGCTGACGTAGAGCGCTGGGACAATGAGAACAGACAGCTTATATTAGAAGAGATTAAAAGAAGGGACGAGAATTTCTATGATAAATGGTGTAACAACTAGAGTAAATATTGATACATATATTATGAATGCAATCAGAGAGGATATTACCTCTGAGGACGTAACCACTAACGCTATTATGCCTGAACCAAGACAGGGTAAGGCAGACCTTATCTGTAAGGAGGACGGTATAATCTGTGGACTTGAGGTGTTTAAGAGAACCTTTGAGCTTCTTGATGACACTGCAGTTTTCGAAGCATACGTTAAGGACGGAGAAGAGGTTAAGAAGGGACAGCTTATGGGTGTTATAAAGGGCGACATTAAGGCCCTTTTATCCGGTGAGAGAACAGCTCTTAACTACCTTCAGAGAATGAGTGGAATTGCCACATATACCAGAATGTACGCTAAGGAGCTAGAGGGCAAGAAGACTAAGCTTCTTGATACTCGTAAGACAACTCCTAATATGCGACCTTTTGAGAAGTACGCAGTTAAGGTTGGGGGTGGCACAAACCACAGATATAACCTTTCAGATGGAGTACTTATAAAGGATAACCACATCGGTGCAGCAGGAAGCATCACTAAGGCTGTTGCTATGGCTAAGGAATATGCACCATTTGTAAGAAAGATTGAGGTTGAGGTTGAAACCTTAGAGCAGCTTGATGAGGCACTTGCTGCAGGCGCAGACATTATCATGCTTGACAACATGGATAACGATACCATGAGAGAGGCTGTAAGAAGAGTTGCAGGCAAGGCAGAGACAGAGTGCTCTGGAAATGTTACTGCAGAAAGACTTGCAGAGATAGCAGAGATAGGTGTGGATTATGTGTCATCAGGTGCACTTACACATTCAGCTCCTATTATGGATATTAGTCTTAAGAATTTGGTGCCTGTGGAATAAGCTATGGGATTATATTATAAAACTAACACAATTAAAACTAAAAAAGGCATGACCACTATGTTGATACATTGTAGCAGCTGTACTAATGAAAGGGCATGGCATCTTATCCAAAGCACTAACTGGTTTTGTCTTCTTGTTATACCAATATTTCCTACAAGTAGCTATAAATATATAGAATGTCCTTGTTGTGGTAAGCGTATTGATATCAATAAGCGTAATAAAGAAAGAATAGACAGGCTGTTTGATAAGGCAATATTTGGAAGTGTCAAAGTGTATTATATGCATGAGTTATTGTAGATATGTAGATAATATAAATATTATAATGGTCGGGTGCTAGAACACTCGACCTTTATGTAAATGGAGAAGAAAATGAATAGAAAGAAATTAATACTTACAATTATAATAGATATAGTGGCTTTAATTCTTTTCTTTGGGTCAGTTTATATTCTTATGTTTAAGGATTTGAGTCAGTGGCAGAGTAATCTTGCTACGGCGATTTGTGTCATATCTTTGCCTGTATTTTTTTACAGTATATTTACCCAACTTACCTTTAAAAAGTATGGAGATATGCAGAAGCAGGATGAGAAGCGTTGGGATAGGGAAGATAGTGAAGATAATGAAAAGTCCGCTACGAATATGTAGCGGACTTTTTCGTTGTTATCTGTCGAGGGAACTGCTTTCTCTTACCACTAGATGATGAGGTACGATAATTTTAGTAGCCATAAGATTAGGATTCTCGATATGGTTAATCATTTGCGATGCGGCTTCAATTCCTAATTGATAGGAGTTTACGTCTATGGATGTAAGCTTTGGCGTAGCTAGCTTAGCAATAAGTGAATTGTTAAATGATACTATAGCTATATCCTTAGGTATTGAAAGCTTAAGTTCTTCGCATATATCCTCCAAAGTGAAGGCAAGAATATCATCACATACAACGATAGCTGTTGGTCTGTCATCACTGCTTAAAAGCTGGTTAATAGCTTTAATTTGATCTTTTTTCTTAAATGGTAGCTCCTGGCAGTAGTTTGGATTAATGGCAATACCATTCATGGTAAGAGCTAGCTGATATCCGGCACGTCTGTCCGCTGAGAACATTAAGCTGTTGTCGCCTCCTAAGTAGGCGATTTTTTTATGTCCCTGTTTAATAAGATGCTCTGTAGCCTCCTGGGCTGCCAAAATATTATCGTTATCTATGTATATGGTTTGATTGATGTTTTGATATGCCTTTCCTATTAAAACATATAAAAAACCCTCGTTATATAGATGGTTGATAACAATGTCATCCTGCTTGGAGTAAAGTACTATAAAACCATCAACCTGACCGCTACGAGACATTGTTTTTATTACAGATAGAAGCTCCTCCTCTGTATTTCCTGTAACCACTGTATTTATATATTGTTTCTGATTGCAGAATGAGCTAATACCCCTAATTGCCTCAAGGTAAAATGAATTCTCGTAGGTTTCTCTGGCTGATGGTGGGAGTACAATTCCTATGGTTCTAGAGTTTTGACTGGCAAGATTGCTGGCTTGAAAATTTGGCTCATAGCCAAGTTTTTGCATAGCTTGTCTAACCTTTTCCTTAGTTTCTTCGCTTATGGAAGGGTGGTCCTTGCAGGTTCTTGATACTGTGGAAGGCGAAACACCTGCTAATTGAGCCACATCCTTTATAGTAACTGCCATAATATCCTCCTAAAAATTGTAATTCAAAATAATTGCCATAAAATATTATATGTAAAGAAAACATATATAAGTGTATAATAGGTTTATACTGAGTATTTTATGCAAACAAAAATCAAAAGTCAATGAAATTGCGCAAAAGTTTCATGAAATTGTGCAAACGTTTGCGCAAAAATGTGTAAAAATATAGAAAAAAATTGAAAAATAAGGAAAAAAGGGGTTGCAATTCTCAAAATACCGTATTATAATCAATGCAAACGGTTGCATAGAATTGCGCAAAGTTGCGTGAATAAAAAAAGGAGGAGAGAACAATGAGTGCAAAGAGTTTATCTATTGTATCACCAGTGAATGGAAAAGCAATTCTACTTGAGAATGTGCCAGATGATGTTTTTTCACAGAAAATACTTGGTGATGGATGTGCAGTAATTCCTAGTGATGGAAGCTTTGTATGTCCTGTAGATGGAGAGGTGGTATCTGTGGCGGATTCACTTCATGCTATAGGCTTTGTGACAGAGGATGATGTGGAGCTTTTGGTTCACATAGGAATTGATACAGTTAAGCTTGAAGGTCAGGGCTTTAAGGTGCATGTTAAGGAAGGCGATAAGGTTAAGAAGGGTGACCCAGTAGTGGAGGTTGACCTTGAACTGCTTAAGGCAAAAGGTCTTAACACTGTAACTCCTGTTATTATCTGTGGAGGAGCGGACGAATTACATATGGCACAGATTGAGGGAGAGGTTAAGGCAGGTAAGACAGAATTATTAAAACTTTCAGCTGAAGATGAGCAGACTGATGATAGCAAGGTGGAAGCTAATCATATACAGACTGCTACAAATGACTCAACAGAAAGCAAATCAGAATCAAAGCCTAAAACAGAGAAAGAAGCTAAGAAGGCAAAGGGCAAGCTTAACTTCGATTTCCTTCAAAAGCTAGGTAAGGTGCTTATGGCAGTTATTGCGGTAATGCCCGCGGCAGGACTTATGATAAGCCTTGGAAATGTCATTCAGATGGCAGCAGGTGACCCTGGATTTATAATGACAGTTGGAACAGTTATGGCTAACATTGGTTGGGCTATAATTAATAACCTACATCTTTTGTTTGCAATAGCAATAGGTGGTTCCTGGGCTAAGGAGAGAGCCGGTGGAGCATTTGCAGCAGCTATAGCCTTTGTGCTTATAAACTGTATAACAGGTCAGATATTTGGTGTTACCAGCGCTATGTTATCAGACGCAGAGGCGGTAACTCACACATTGTTTGGTAAGGAAATATTAGTAAATGGATACTTCACATCAGTGCTTGGGGCACCTGCTCTTAACATGGGTGTGTTCGTGGGAATTATCTCAGGCTTTGTAGGTGCTGTTGCATATAACAAGTACTATAACTTTAGAAAGCTTCCTGATGCATTATCATTCTTTAATGGTAAGAGATTTGTTCCTATGGTAGTAATAGCATGGTCAGTTATTGTATCACTTATAATAGCAGTTGTATGGCCTGAGATTCAGTCAGGAATTAATGCGTTTGGAGTTTGGATTGCTAATTCAGCAGATACATCACCAGTGCTTGCACCATTTGTATATGGAACCTTAGAGAGATTACTTCTTCCTTTTGGATTACACCATATGCTTACTATACCTATGAATTACACTTCATTCGGTGGAACATACATCGTTCAGACAGGACTTAACGCAGGAACCGCTGTATATGGACAGGATCCACTTTGGCTTGCATGGGTGACAGATTTGATTAACTATAAGAATGCAGGAGATATGGCTGCATATGAGGCACTTCTTACTACAGTAACTCCAGCTAGATTCAAGGTTGGACAGATGATTGGTGCTACAGGACTTCTTCTTGGATTTGCCCTTGCTATGTACAAGAGAGTTGAGCCGGATAAGAAGAAAAAGTATCGCTCAATGTTTGTATCAACAGTTCTTGCGGTATTTTTGACAGGTGTTACAGAACCACTTGAATTTATGTTTATGTTCTGTGCTATACCTCTTTATCTAGTATACGCAGTTCTTCAAGGTGTAGCATTTGCCATGGCTGGACTTATAGATTTAAGACAGCATTCCTTTGGAAATATAGAGTACATAACTAGAATTCCAATGTCCTTAAATGCAGGTCTTTCCGGAGATGTAATTAACTTCGTAATTTGTGTAGTGGCATTCTTTGTAGTAGGATTTTTAGTAGCATACTTTATGATAGGAAAGTTTAAATTTGCAACGCCTGGTCGTCTTGGAAACTATACAGATGAGGGCGAAGAGACAGGTGAGGCAACTACGGCTTCTGAAAATTCAGCTTCTGTTGCAGGTGCTTCATCACAGGCAGAAAGAATTATCGGTCTTTTGGGAGGTCGCGAAAATATAATTTTAGTCGATGCATGTATGACAAGACTTAGAGTGACAGTTAAGGATATGTCTATGGTTAAGGAGATTGCTGATTGGAAAGCTGAAGGAGCACTGGGACTTATCAAGAAGGGCGACGGTGTTCAGGCAGTATACGGACCAAAGGCAGATGTATTAAAG
>JAGALE010000127.1 GCA_017625335.1 Lachnospiraceae bacterium | reverse complement strand
CCTTCCTTCTCAGGATTCATATCCTTAGTAAAATCAATTATTTTTTTCTGAACTATAATCACCACAACATATGACAATACTAAAACCAGTGTATTTGTTATCATTAATATGTCTTCAATCTTATCTGAAAATTCTGAATTAATATCAAGATTAACACACACTGAAAAAAGGAACATGTTAATAATCAACACCAATGAAGACAGATAAAGCGGTACTGACACTCTATTTTCCATCTTCTCCGCCACATCCTCATCTTCACCATCCCAAAGTTCAAATTCCTTTTTACTCTTTTTGACACAAACAAATGCAACTATTGCAAGAACAACATTCAGTAAAAGAAATACTACAGGCATAACCAAAGACAATTTCCTTATAAAATCTTCCGTAATCTCAGGAAGTCCATAACCTGCCTTTTGAAGCTTAGCAATTATCATTCCCGAAAAGTAGCCCAACACTGTACAAAGCAATGTTACTATTAACAGAACCGCCAGGTTTTTCTTATCATCCTTCTTACGCTTAGCTAGCGTTTTTTCCTTAGCTTCATTTACCTTATCTTGCATTTTTTCGCTCATTTATCCTACTCCTCCTCATACTGAAATATATCCTCAACCCTTGCATCACAAACCTTGGCAATCTTAAGAGCCAAGGTAACTGAGGGTGAATAATCCCCTCTTTCTATCTGACTTATTGTCTGTCTAGATGTATCAACCAAGGCTCCCATTTCCTGCTGATTAACACCTAGTCTAGCCCTATATTCCTTTAAATGATTTTTTAGTGGCAAACTATCGTCTCCCTTCAATCTTTGTGTTAGTATTTAAAAAATAAACACCAAAATTGATGCAAGCGATAGGTCATCTCACAAACTACCTTTTCGTTTACATCAACTCTGATTGGTTTCTATTTAAAACACTGTTGCGTTAACTCATCTAATGTTTTTCTTAGTTTTCCTTATAAAATATACCTATCATAGCTCCACCAAGGTCATTAGGTGATACCACCTGTTGCAATATCCAACCCTCTGCTGCACATTCATTAATTGTTTCCTGTGTCTCCGCTAAATCCTTTTCCCTTGAAAATTTTAATCCCTTGTTTAAATAAACCACTTTGTATTCTCTCATTTTCTCTCTCCTATTCTATATGTTTTTTAATCTTACGCAACAGAAACCTCATACATTTTAAGCGCACATTCCATAAGCTCTATATCATTTTCCAAGTCTGTCTTATAAGGATAATTCTTAGCCAGCTTCTCAAAATCCTTTCTATGTTTTTCAGCCTTTTCCTTATCCCCATTGTAAAGTAGCTCATATACATACCAAACTCTGTGAGTTGAAGGCTGAGCCTGGTGAATCTTCATAAGCTTCTTATTCTCCTTCGTAAAAAGCTTGTCCACATCTGACTTTTCTCTACCTGTAATAAGAATACTAGTCACAAGCTCTGCTATGACTATAAATTTTTGTATATCAGCAAGCTCCATATTATCATATAAGTATTTAGTAAGCTCATATACCTTTTCATAGTTTCCGCAATCTATATGATAATTAATGGTCATTCCCGCCATAGATGTAATAATATTATCATCTAAGTCATACTTTCCTATCTCATAATCAAAATACTCTGCTGGCATATCTTTAAGGCGGATCCCCCTCACCATTTCCTTAAGAATCATCTGACTTCTCTCAAATGCAATTCTGGCATCAGGTCTGTCTTTAAGAGTCACTGCATTGTATCCATCATTACTTAGTGATTTTAGCGGAATACCATTAATAATTGCCAAATAAATTCCTATGGTACTAAACATAAGCAAAAACATACTTAACAAGGCCTTATCCCAGAATAATATTGCAAATGTGATTGCTATAACTGAAACTATAACATTTACTATACATCCACCCCAATTAAATAGCTGCGTTGGACTTGTGCCATCTGTTCTAGGCGGTATCATAATACACTGACCGCCCGTTCCTGCAATGCTGTGTTTTTTTCTAACCAGCTTCCCATTCTCCTTCATAATCACAAAGTTAAAGAATCTAATACTAATAAACTCATACCCTGACATTAATCCACATACCATATGCCCCACTTCATGAATAAATATCTGTATTACAAGTATTACTACAAATGCTATCATTACAAGCAGGATTCCTAAAATCTCCTGCCAATTAGGTGCATCCTTAGGAAACACCTTAGCCATAGCCATTCCCCCAAAGGCTCCTGCTAAGCCACAGAAGCCCATATATAATATGGTTGGCAATATTTTTTCTGATGATTTCTTTTTTGATTTATTTTTTAGTTTATTATCTTTGTTCATATTATTCTTTTTCCTGTTATTATCTCTATTTTTATCTGTATTCATATTGATTTCTTGTTTGTTCCCCTAGATGGTGTTTTTTGATTATGCATTTGTATTTTTATTTCTCATCATAATAATATAAGTTGTCCCCATGAAACTGTAATATGCATCCACTTGGTGTTTCCCCTAACACCTTGCACACATTGTATATATCTACCGCCGGACTTGTGAGTCCCATCATGGCCATACCAAACATTAACCCATTTGCCACTTTATATTCTGGTGGTAAGATCCAGAATAATACTATAGGTACCACCCCAAGCACCATAGGCAAAAGAGACATCAGTACAAATCTCCATCTTTTAAGTGGATAGGACGAAAGAGCAACCGCACCAAAGCTTTTCGGATATATCCCCACATACACCGTAGCTTTCTTAGGAAACACTATAGCATGTAATAATTCATGTATGACAAGTGCCAAAAAACCTAACACAAATCCTATAACTACCCACATAGGAGCAAATGGAAGTTCCTTAGCAAGTGATACCTTAACAAAAACTGATACAATAATTATCACCGTAGCTATAATTTGAAAGGGAATTGCTTTAATCATTAACTCATCCATATCCTCAGGAACATTTACCTTCTTTGCCCCATCTGGTAAATCGCCTATTTGATACTGACCCAAATCATCTTTAATTATTCCTAACCATTTTATATGTGGCATACATTTCTCCTTCGCACATCTATGCTTTTGCTTTATTCTTTCTAAAAGCTTCTATCAATAATACCACCGTTGCAAACAAACCAACCTTGAAACCTTCTAAAAAAATATTATCAAATCCTATATGCAATATAACATCAAAATTTTTAAGACAATGGTTCCACATATAGATAATGCCACTAGTAGCATCAATCCTAGTATTATTCTTTTTGATATTCCTGTTCCACTACTAATTCCTAAATCTGCCCAAACTCCCATAATTCATCTCCTCCACATCCTTATTTATTTGATTGATTTTAGTATTTTAATTATTCGAATAATAGTTTGACAAGTTTTATATTCATCTTGACAACTTTACTTGTCAATTCACAGTATATACATGACAAGAATAGTTGTCAATACTTTTTGACAAGTTTTTTTGTCATTTTTTATATAACTTATCAAACTACACATCCGGAAAACAAAAATCACAAAAAAGGAAGCCTCCACAAGCTTCCTTTTTTTACTCATAATTATATTGTATTTAATAAATATACACTAATTGGAATTACTCTTTTTTATTAAGCATTTTTCTCCTCAGGAAATAAGCTGCTAGTTAGCATTTCATAATAGGAATTCTCACTTTCTATATTATCATTAAGCTTTTTGATTTCATTTTCAAAATAAGTCTTCATCTGAGCTGATGATTTCTCAATAACCAATTCCTTATTCAGTACCAAAAGCTCATAGCAGGAAGTTGGCAAATCATCAACATTAAGAGTCGACTTATATAATATATTTTCTTCACTATTTAAGTAAATATTATATCCCTCTCGAGCAAATGCAAATATAATGCAATCATCCCTATCCTCATAAATATTTACAGGAAATTTTATTATGTCTCCATAATGATGAAAGGTTTCAAGAAGAATTAAAGCACTAGCTGAAATTTCATCCAACTTGGTTATTAGTTGCTTCATATCTTCCTTAAGTTTCTCATCACACCTTTTTCTAAGCTCTTGATGCTCTCGCAAAACGTTATTATAATTTTCTTTTGTTTCAGCAAATCTCTTACATATTTCTCTTAATTCATCCATAGCAACACCCCACTATTCGTAATAACTATGTGTGATTTAAATATAACAAATTTTAAATTAAAAAGATAGAGAAATATATCGTTGTTATATCATCAATATATCTCCCTATCCATTGTATTTAATCGAATTATTTCGCCTCTATATATGCCTTATCATTATCAGACATTAAATTCATTTCATCGCTATTTAAATCAGTCCACTGATAATTACATAACGTTTCATCTTCATTATATCCCAAAGGCTTAATAAAATATTTTGCAGATTCTGAAATTAGAAGTTCTACATCACTAATTTTATTACCTACTTCCAATCCTGAAATTTCACAATTCACCTCATTTATTTCATCTAAACCAAAACAAAAGGAAATGTAAATATATCCTACATTATCATAAATGATATTAGTGTCCCCATCCCCTCTCTCGTGCGCAAACACTGTAATACTGTTACCAAAAATCATACCGATGAGTAAAATAACAATACTACATAAAACTAGTACGTTTTTCTTTTTCTCCTCCTGATTATTTCAAACAAATATATTATAAATATAAATTGTTTTCCCCAAAATAAATCAAACAATGTATTCTATCTATGATAAAATGAATTTTTGATAAAAAAAAGATGCCCAGAACCGGAATATATCACTGATTTGTTTTAATATTAAATCAGCATAAAACCCTTGTATTTTCTAGGTTTTTGAGCGGTGGCTGTTTTATATCATAATGTATTAT
>JAGALE010000126.1 GCA_017625335.1 Lachnospiraceae bacterium | reverse complement strand
TTGAAGAGTCCGTCAATACCTCTGATTAAAGCACCGTCACCTGTAAGGAAAACATCCTCGATAGGTTTGTCAGGGTTCTTAGTAGCATAATAGTCCATAACACGACCAATGTTGTTGATAAGGTATCTGAATGCACCTGTAGCTTCGTTATCATCGAAATCTACAGTGATAAGTCTGTCGTTCTGAAGTAATGTCATAGCTGTAGTAGCATCAACGCCTTTATCGTCCATTACTACATTGACAACTGAGTTTGTACCGTAAGGTACTGTTCTCTGGAGAAGGAGGTTGTCACCCTGTACGATATTAAGTACAGTAGACTCACTTCCTAACTGGATTACCATGGTTGTTGCGTTTGCAGCTGTCTGAGTCTCGATAAGCTGAAGCATAGCATTACCGATGTAATCAAGTGAAACTACGTTTAATCCTGCTAAAATACCAAGGTCGTAGTATGACTTAACCATCTGTGAAGGTGCTGCTACAGCAAGTACTCTTAACTGCTTGTTGTTTTGCTCATCGATAACTGTTTCAAGTACTGAATGAGAAACCACGTAATCTTCTATATTTACAGGGAAATACTCTGAAGAGTTCTGGTTAATGATTCCTCTGATTTTGTTCTCTTTTACGAAAGGTATAATAACTTCTCTGTTTACAATCTTAGTTGATGAAAGAACGAAGATTGCGTTTCTGTTAGAAATACCTCTTGATACGAGCTGTTCTCTAATAGCATTTGCTATTTTCTCCGGCTCCTTAATTACACCATCTTCATAAGAATCTTCTGGTGTTTCAAAAATAATAACATTGTGAATGTTAGTCTGCTTCTTCTGTGAAGCAGTAAGTTCGATAATAGTAATACTTTCGTTTGTGATATCAATAGATAACACCTTATTGCTCTTTGCCATTCGTTATAGCCTCCCTCGCTAATCAGTGATTTAATAAATTTTAAGGACTAAAAGGTAGCCCACATACTCAGGTACCAGCTCACGAGCTGCTCACCCCATATCATCGCTATAAATACGCCCATAGAAAGGTATGGGCCAAAAGCCAACACTCTGTCAGCTTTTTTTATAGCCATTAAAGTAAGATGTATAATAGAACCCAAGATACATCCTATCAAAAATCCTATAATATTAAGCTGCCAGCCCAATAGTAAGCCGGTTGCTGCCATAAGTTTAATGTCGCCGCCTCCTATGCCTCTACCCTTAGTTATAAGATGTAGTAAGAATAAAAAACCGCTGACCGCAAACAAACCGATTACATACTGACTCCAGTTACCTATATCAGTAACAAGTCTAATCAGTCCTAAAAGTAATATAAAAATGTTGAATCCCACAGGGATTTCCTTGGTGCGCCAATCTATAACACTTAGCGCAAGCAAGGCAGAAGCACACAGGCAATATAGGATACACTCTACACTTATACCGCATGCGAGGTACAGTACCACGTATATAATTCCATTCAGCGCTTCCACTATTGGATACTGAATAGAAATATGCGTCTTACAATGCCTGCACTTTCCACCCAAAAAAAGATAACTAAAAAGTGGGATAAGCTCATACCAGCTTAATACATGCCCACAAGTCATACAATGAGACCTGGTCAAGGTAACACTTTCCTTTATAGGAATTCTTAATATTACCACATTAACAAAGCTTCCTATTACAATTCCATATAAACCAAAAAAAACACTAAACAATACAATATCTAGCATAAATCATTAACCCTTCCATGTTCATTGTATTTTTATACAGCCGAATTCCACCTTGCGAAGGAGGTGGAATTCAAGCTATATTATTAGCTTTTAATAAAGCTTAAATTTTACTGATACTCGTCACAAACGTTAGGGCAAATCTGGAATCCAGCATTCTCAGCGCCATCTGCAATAACACCAACAGTCTTGTCATCCTTAACCTTCATTCCCTTTGCAGCAGAAACAGAAATAAATACATATATAGTACCCTTCTTAGATACAACAGCTACGAACTCTGTTGGAGTCTTCTTTGAATCTGTATCCTTAGCATTCTTTCTGTACTTAAGCTTTGGAGTCTTCTCACCGATGTTAGTTCCGATTTCATCCTTAGCAATTACTTCAACCTCAGATGCCTTCTTGCCATTGATGTCTGCCTTTGACTGACCAGAAAAATTGATGCACTTCTGAGCACCAGTAGTAGTAGTGCTACCAGTAGCCTCACCTGGAGTGATGTAGATGTAGCAGTAATCATCACCTGTTGTAAGTAACTCATAAACTGACTCGTTACCAAGTGCTGTCTCTACAGCTGTCTTAATAGTCTTACATGATGATACATCATTAGACTTTCTTGACTTATCAATATATCTGATAAGCGCTGGTGCGATAGCACCTGCAAGTATCGCCATAATAGCGATAACGATAATAAGCTCTACGAGTGAGAAACCTTTGTTGTTCATTTTCTTCATAAATTTTCTCTCCTTTTCTTTTCTTTTTTAGTTTCTTTAAATTATATATGATAAAGCCACCGTCCTCGCCCAGTGGCTATTATCCTTATGTAAGTGTATGTACCTTGTAATAATTTTAGTAGCTATCAACCGCATCGTACATACTAAGCATAGGTGAGTAGATTGCAAGAACTATACCACCAACTACAACACCCATAATAACTATGATAAGTGGTTCCATCATAGCTGTAAGTGCATCTGTTGCATCATTAACTTACATCTCGTAGTAATCTGCAACTTTGTCAACCATCTCCTCGATATTACCAGTTTCCTCACCAATCTTAATCATCTGAGGTAACATAGTAGGAAAGAGTTCCATATCTCTAATAGGCTTCGAAAGAGGTACACCCTTTGCAACCTGAACCTTAGCATCAAGTAAGCCTTCTCTTATAATTCTGTTGTTATTCATCTTAGCAACCTGCTCTATAGCATCGATAAGTGGAATACCTGATGCAAGAAGTGTACTAAGTGTTCTTGAGAATGTAGCAGCTGCTGACTTAACAGTAAGATTACCAAAGATAGGTGCTTTAATAGCAATCTTCGAATAAAGTAACGAACCTGCATCAGTCTTACCAAAGGCTATAGCTGCACCAACGATAGCGGCTACAATTGCAATAACTACATACCACTTCTCCTGAAGGAAGTTACTAAAGTTAACCAAAATCTGAGTAGCCATTGGTAACTCAGAACCTAAATCAGAGAACATCTCTTCAAACTGTGGTATAACTCCTACAAGAAGAACTACTACTACAGCTATAACTACAACAAGGATAACACAAGGATATGTCATAGCACCCTTAACCTTAGACTTTAACTTATTAGCATTCTCAAAATGAGTTGTAAGTCTTTCGAATGCAACCTCGAGATTACCTGACATCTCACCAGCCTGTACCATGTTAACCAGGATAGTTGGGAAAATCTTTGGATTAATTCTAAATGCATCCGCAAGAGAACCACCCTTCTGCACGAAGGACTGAGCCTCTCTTAAACCTCTCTGCAATGTCTTGTTATCCATCTGCTCTGACATCATCTCGAGAGCTGCAATAACAGTAACACCAGCATTAAGCACGGCTACGAACTGCTTGCAGAACACCGCCAAATCCTTATCTTTAACTTTCTTACCAGCGCCCTTCTTACCAGAACCCTGTTCCTTAATCTCCTGGACTATATAGCCCTCGGCCTTAAGCTTCTCTTTTGCTTTGTCTTCGTTCACGGCCTCAACGACACCTTTCTTGGTTTTGCCGCCTTTGTCCATGACCTTGTAATTGTACTGTGCCATTTACTACTCCTCCGACCCAATTTTTTAAATGTGAACAAAATATTAACATTGTATCTATGGTAATAATATACCATAAAGTCGTATTTTGCAATATTATAAAATAATTTTTTAATTTTTTGTGAATTTTGTACAAAAGCTTTTACATCTGCTTCTTCATACCAGCTTGATCCTGAGCATAGATAAGTGCATTATCTCTTGTAATACTACCATTTCTATACAACTCTAAGATGAAGTCATCCATAGTAACCATTCCCTGAGCTCTACTTGTCTGGATATGAGACTGTATCTGGTGAGTCTTTGCATCTCTTATAAGGCTTCGAATAGCCGGTGTAGCAAGCATAACCTCGAAGGCTGCCACTCGACCGCTACCATCCGCTGTAGGTATAAGAGACTGAGATATAACTCCCTCAAGTACCATAGAAAGCTGGATACGTGTCTGCTGCTGCTGGTGTGGTGGGAATACATCGACGATACGGTCGATAGTAGACGCGGCACCAATTGTATGGAGTGTGGAGAATACAAGGTGACCAGTCTCGGCTGCTGTTATAGCAGTAGAGATAGTCTCAAGATCTCTCATCTCTCCTACAAGGATTATATCCGGATCCTCTCGAAGCGCAGCTCTAAGTGCATTAGCATATGTAAGAGTATCCATACCAATCTCTCTCTGGTTAACAACTGACTTCTTGTGCTTATGTACATACTCGATAGGATCCTCAAGTGTAATAATATGATCAGTTAAATTCTCATTAGCTTTATTAATTATAGAAGCAAGAGTTGTAGACTTACCTGAACCTGTAGGTCCTGTTACAAGAACAAGTCCTCTCTTCTTCTTATAAAGCTGTACTACCGAATCAGGTATACCTAACATATCCGGTCTAGGGATGTTAGTATCAACCTTTCTGTATGCAGCAGCCATATTACCTCTATCCATGAATACATTAACACGGAATCGACCTGTCTCAGCTGACGCATAAGAGAAGTCAACCTCTCCTCTTTCCTTAAGTATAGCTTTGTGTCTCTCGTGCATAGTAGAGCCAATAGCCTCTGCTACATCCTGTGGTCCAAGTGGTGGAACCTCTACCTCTGTAAGTCTACCATGAATTCTAAGCTTTGGTGGGATTCCACATGCAATGTGAATATCTGACGCATTCTGCTCTACGGCAAATGCCAGAAGCTCCTTCATATCTAACATAACGCTTTATATCTCCTTTTATAGATTATTCTTGTATTTTAATACTCATCACCAGTAGTATAAACTATTTTCTTCATCTCCATCATAGAGGTTATACCATTAAGCACGTGCTTAGCAGCACCCATCTTAAGTGTAAGCATTCCCTCCGACAAAGCCTGCTTCTCTATAACATCTGCTGTAGCACCCTTAGCTATAACAGCCTGAAGTTCCTTAGATACAGGCATCATCTCATATACACCGATTCGACCTGCATAACCTGTATCTCCACAGAGAGTACATCCTGCCGGCTCATAGATGATAACATCCTCATCCTCATCTTCAACACCAAGTATCTTCTTTTCTTCGTCCTCTGCAAGTCTAGGCTGTTTACATGAAGTGCAAAGTCTTCTTACGAGTCGCTGTGCTATAACCCCCACTAGCGCATCTCCTGCAACATAAGGTTCTATACCCATATCAATAATACGAGTAACTGTAGATGCAGCCGAGTTAGTATGGAGTGTAGATACAACAAGGTGACCTGTGATAGCGGCCTGTACTGCTATGGCTGCTGTCTCACCATCTCGAATCTCTCCTATCATAATGATATCAGGGTCCTGACGAAGGATAGAACGAAGGGCGGCTGCGAAGGTCATCTCCGCCTTTACATTAACCTGCACCTGATTGATACCATCGATATTGGCCTCCACAGGGTCCTCAACAGTGATAATGTTAACATCCTCTGTATTAAGCTCACTAAGAGATGTATAAAGTGTTGTTGACTTACCGGAACCTGTAGGTCCTGTTACAAGGATAATACCATGCGGGTTACTTAATATTCCATCGAATACCTTAAGTGTCTCAGGATCAAATCCAAGTGCGCTCTTAGGCTTTGTAAGACCGTCCTTGGAGGTAAGTCTCATAACTGTCTTCTCTCCATACACTGTAGGGAGCATAGAAACTCTGACATCAAACTCTCTTCTATCTACCATAATGGTAATACGACCATCCTGTGGTTTTCTCTTCTCAGCAATATCCATACCACCGATAATCTTGATACGGGCACTGATTGCTGATAACAAGCTGTAATCATATGTCATAACCTGCTTAAGAGCACCATCTATACGATATCTAACACGTACGCTACTTTCAAGAGGCTCTATATGTATATCTGAAGCTCTCTGTCTTACTCCACCCTCGATAATCTGCTTAACAAGGAGAACTACAGGTGAGTTCTCAATATCCTCATTAATAGCATCTTCCTCTGCAGATGTAAGACCATCCTGCTCCATCTCTCTACGATACTGCTCAGCAGCCTCCATAGCCTGAGAGTTACCATAGTACTTACCTATGGCCTCATTCATATCCTCCTCCATAGCAAGGAGTGGCTCTACCTGAAATCCTGTTGCAATACCGATATCGTCTATGGCATTAAGGTCCATAGGGTCTATCATAGCACACTTAAGAACGTTAGGATTATTAGGATCTATCTCAACCGGCATAACCTTGTACTTGTTAACAAGTGTCTCCGGAATCAACTTCAGTACACTATCCTCTAATCTACATG
The DNA here is from genome assembly GCA_017625335.1 of Lachnospiraceae bacterium. Taxonomy (GTDB): domain Bacteria; phylum Bacillota; class Clostridia; order Lachnospirales; family Lachnospiraceae; genus Coprococcus_C. The sequence continues at coordinate 13,624 of JAGALE010000126.1, read as the reverse complement.
CCTTAAGCTCAATGTAATCAACACCAATCTGAGTAGTAAGAACTGTTATAAGAAGATCCTGGCTGATGAAACCAAGCTCCATTATAACGTTACCAATTCTTCCACCATGTTCCTTCTGGTAGGCAAGTGCCTCTTGAAGCTCATCATCTGTAATCGCCCCAGCTTCTACAAGCAAATCACCTACACGAATCTTTTTTCTTCCGCTACTTATTCGCATAGTACACTACCTCTCATAATAATATATTTAATCTATGTTATTATAGCATACAGCTTTCTGAAATAAAAGTTTTTTTTACCAAATTAGACACTATTTTTCGATAGTTTTTTACAAAATTTCGTCACTTTCAACAAACTAATCATTATAATTATCCAAAACCCTATAATTTTATAAACACTCCAAAACATATGGGATTAATACTATTCCATAATTATACAAGCCATGAGCCACACTAGATGCAACATAAAAAGAATTATTATTCAAATACTTTAAATACCCCCAAATTACACCCATAACAAATGTAGCACTTACAACACTCGATTCACCTAACCAACAATGACCGAGAGCAAAAAACACTGCTGTAATTAAAGGTGCAATAAACTTGACTTTTTTCAATAAATCCACAATAAGCCCCTGTAACACAACCCTGTATACGAATTCCTCAGTAAAATTCACTATCAATAAGTAATAAACCGTTATGTATATTTTATACCAATTATATCTATCAAAAAGTGTAACTGTAATAGAATAGCTAAGTCCTCCACTAACCATCGCTAATATCCATAGCATTATAGCAGCAACTACAATACCAAGAAATATTTGCAATACTATTCTTTTCCCAAAAATATTTTTGAAAATACTTTTATTCTTCTGATATATAACCATCGCCGGAAAAGCAACAACAAAAGGTGCCAACAAACAGGCAATTCTATATATTCTTAAAGGCAAATAATCAATCACTTCATTAGATAAGGCCGTCAAAAAATAAGTACCTAATATCAAGAACAAGAACTGCTTCACCCTTCCCGGCACTTCAATTCTAACATTTAATTTTTTTATCTTTTCCCAATCCATCTTATGTAAACCTCCTCATTTTTATCCAATACTGTTTATCTTCACGCCCATTCAAATCTTATCACTCTTCCACGAAGAGTTAAACACATCCAACCAATCATTATTTTTAATTAATTGGAAAAGCACATTTTACGCATCTCCCACATAGACTATATAAACAGCCTGGGGAGGATATATCCTTGAATACCTTCAAGCAACCTCTTTCCCTTGTGGAAGAAAACCACTACATCAATCTCGTCAAGGAAGGGGACATTAATGCCCGCAACCTTTTAGTTGAATATAATCTTAGACTTGTAGCACATATCGCCAAGAAATATTACGCTCCCGGCAGGGATACTGACGACCTTTTATCTATTGGGACCATAGGGCTTATCAAAGCAGTTAACACCTTTGACAACAGCAAAGGAAACCGTTTGGCAACCTATGCTTCCCGTTGTATAGAAAACGAGCTTCTCATGCGTCTTCGTCAAGAACGGAAGGAATCAAGAGAGGTATCCATACACGAGCCCATCGGCACCGACAAGGAAGGCAACGAAATTAGCCTTATAGATATTATAAGCTGTGATGAAGAAAATATGTTAAATAATCTCATCACCCAAGAAAGCATTTCCACCATAGCCAGTGAATTTTCATCCGTTCTAGACCATAAGGAACAAAAGGTTATAGCTCTTAGATATGGGCTTTTCGGCAACAAGGAGCTTACCCAACGGGAGGTAGCCACTCTGCTTAACATATCCCGTTCCTATGTGTCACGAATAGAAAAAAAGGCACTGCTTAAGCTTCGCAGTGCCTTGATCTTATAACCATTCCCTTAGATAATGCCGCTCCACTGCTAACCTTAATATATATAAGCTGTTTAGGGTGTGGGGCAGACTCTACCGGATGCATTCTTTCATCATATAATGCATCCACTGTTACATAATGATTGTCGCCATTAAAATCCATTATATTAATTTCATCCCCCACTGAAAACTTATTCTTCTGATGTATCTGAATAAGTCCTTCCCCTGTTATATCCTCTATTATACCCAGATAGGTGTAATTCTTGATATAAGTATTATTATCATATATCTGACTTGTCTCATCAGTCTTACCAAAGTAAAAACCTGTGGTAAACTGTCTAAATGTACAAGCAGATATCTCTTCATCATAGTAGCTTTGTCTCTGTCTATAAAGCTCCTCTGATTTAAAATAATCATCTATAGCCTGTCTGTAGGTTCTGGTAACAACTGCCACATACAGTGCTGTCTTCATTCTTCCTTCTATCTTAAAGGAATTAATTCCGGCCTCTATCATCTCCGGAACATATTTTATCATACACAAATCCTTAGAATTGAAAATGTATGTTCCCCTGTCATCCTCTTCAATAGGAAGATATTCTCCCGGACGTTTTTCCTCCACTATGGAATACTTCCACCTGCAAGGATGTGTACATGCTCCTTTATTAGCATCTCTTCCAGTAAAATAGCTACTAAGCAGACATCTTCCCGAATAGGATATACACATAGCTCCATGCATAAAAGCTTCTATTTCCATATCCTCAGGAATATTATCTCTAATCTTTCTAATCTCCTTAAGAGAAAGCTCTCTTGCAGCCACTACTCTGGTTGCACCCTGTTTGTACCAAAAGTTATAGGTAAGATAATTAGTATTATTTGATTGTGTACTGATGTGAATCTCTATCTCAGGAACAATCTCCTTAGCAAGTGTAAATATACCCGGATCAGATATTATGAAAGCATCTATCTTTTCGTGAAGACCATACTCCCTTATATCAGTAAAATATTTTTTTACGCCTTCAAGGTCATCATTATGTGCAAATATATTAACCGTCACATACAGCTTCTTGCCAGCCTTATGAACATAGTCTGCAGCCTCCACCATTTCTTCCAAAGTAAAGTTGCCTGCCTTAGCTCTAAGTCCAAACTTCTGTCCGCCAATATATACTGCATCTGCACCATAATCTATAGCAACCTTAAGTACATCTAAGCTACCTGCAGGTATAAGAAGCTCAGGTTTTTTATGCTTTAAACCTTTCATATTTGATTCTAGTTGTTGTTCCTTTATCATCTAATCACCTATTTATTATGTTTATCTCTTGATGGATATGGCAACACCATCTCCCACCGAAAGTATAGCTGTATCCAATTTGTCATCATGAGTTATTGTATACAGATACTCTCTCATTCTATCATGTATTGTTCTATTTCTCTTATCAACAGTATAGTGAGATTCCAATACATCACCATCCTGTAATACATTGTCGGATATTATAACACCACCCGACTTTACTACTCTCATAACATCCGGATAGTAATTTATGTACTGTCCTTTTGCAGCATCAACAAAAGCAAAGTCGTAGGCATCAGACTGCAATGTTTTAAGAGTTTCGTAAGCATCTCCCTGAAGTACTGTTATTACATCTGTTTTACCCAAAGCATCTATATTAGCTCTTGCAATCTTCACTCGCTCTTCATCAAGCTCCAAGGTTGCAATCTTCCCACTCTCATCCAGATACTTACTCATAAAAAGTGACGAATACCCAACAGCAGTTCCTATCTCCAATACATCTTTAGGTTTCTTCATTATAAGCTGTGTCTTAAGTAGCTCTCTAGTTTCCTTACGCATAACAGGAACTCTGTCAGCTACAGCTTTCTGGTATATATCTCCCAATAGCCCTTCATCATCTTGTATATATGATTTTATAAAAGAAGAAATCCTTTGCATACTAATGCCATCTATACCATTCATATCGCCCAAAGCTATTCTTCCTCCTCATCAGAGTCCAAATCGCATATTATTTCTAATATCTCATCATAGTTCATGGAAGCCGATAAACCAAACTTTCCCGGCTTAATTCTATCCCCATAACCTTTAACCTTTACCTTTGCAAAGAATACATACTTATCTTCTATAATCTCTCCATCCACCAACGCCTGACCTATCTCCAATATAGTGGCATCAGCAGGAATCTCAACAACTACATAGTTTGTATCTCCCGGTGATTTGCAAACATCACCAAACACACTGTAGGTAAAATTAAATGCATAGGAGAAAACCTTAATAATACAGAATACGATAAGTACGTTAATAAGTAGGCTTCCTGTAAAGCCTGCAGAATGTTTAAGTCCCTTTCTTATATTATTAGGAGCCAAAACCTGCTCTATAGAGCTTTTCTTTTTCTTCTTACCTTTAGATGACGCCTTGGCTTTAACCTCTGACTTTTCTACCTTACCATTAGCATTAGCCTTCTTCACCTTTGTATCTGAATTCTGATTAGTATTCTTTAAGCTATCTGTATTCTGATTTTTGTTATTCACTTTTTTCTGCTTGTTATTCTCACTCATCTAAATAATCAAACTCCAATCCTTCTGCAATAGAGCAGTAAACCTCCTGCATCATCTTACATATTCTCTGCTCAGCCTTAAGAAACTCATGTACTATAGAATTATGAAGCAGCTCATCATAATCTCTCACCAAATTACATACATCATCATAAGGATTAACACCCTGTCTGTTCTGTAATTCATAATTACGATTTCTGAATTCCCTCAGCTTGTTGCATAAGTCCATATTATCATACAAAGCCTTTTTAGTGTCAATATATCTCTTATATTCTACTGTAGCTTTAATCTCTTGATTAAGTCTTTTACTTTCGACTATAACTTCCTTCATACCATATCCTCTTAGCTTATCCTACTATACCTCTGAGATAATAGCAACAACACATCATCTTAGTTTATCCTACTATACCTCTGAAATTATAGGCAATATCATAGGGTTTCTCTTGGTCTTCTTCCATAGGAATTCTCCCAAAGAATCTCTTATTGTAGACTTTATCTTACCCCAATCAGTTATACCCTTATCCTGGCAATACTCTATAGCTGCCAAAGCAACCTCTCTACACTCATCTATAAGTGTCTCAGATTCTCTAACATACACAAATCCTCTAGATACTATATCCGGACCTGCAAGCAACATATTACTTCCCTGTTCTAAGGTTACAACAACTATCATAAGTCCATTCTGAGATAAATGCTGTCTGTCTCTTAATACAATGTTGCCTACGTCTCCAACACCTAAACCATCAACCATAATACCCTGAGCAACAACCTTGTCTGTTACTTTAAATACATCCTCACCGATTTCAAGAACATCTCCAGTGGAAAGTATCTTAACGTTATCCTTATCAACGCCCATCTCCACTGCAAGCTCTGCATGTCTCTTAAGATGTCTGTACTCACCATGAACAGGGATTGCGTACTTAGGCTTGGTAAGAGCATACATAAGCTTAAGCTCCTCCTGACAGGCATGTCCAGATACATGAGTATCCTGGAATATTACATGAGCGCCCTTCATCTCTAGTTCGTTAATAACCTTGAACACAGCCTTCTCATTACCTGGTATAGGGTTTGATGAGAATATTACCACATCCCCTGGTTTAATAGTTATCTTGTTATGAATAGATGCCGCTATTCTAGAAAGAGCAGCCATATTCTCTCCCTGACTACCGGTAGTAATAAGTACTATCTGTTCATCAGGATAATTTCTTATCTGATCTATCTCTATAAGTGTATTGTCAGGTATGCTAATATATCCAAGCTCTGTAGCAGTCTTGATTATATTCACCATACTTCTACCTTCTACTACAACCTTACGGCCATACTTATAGGCGGAGTTAATTATCTGTTGAACCCTGTCCACATTTGATGCAAATGTAGCTATTATAATTCTATGATCTCTGTTATCTGCAAACAAATTATCAAAGGTCTTACCTACAGTCTTCTCTGACTGTGTATATCCCGGTCTCTCAGCATTGGTGGAGTCCGCCATAAGCGCAAGAACCCCCTTCTTACCAAGCTCACCAAATCTAGGAAGATCTATAGCTTCTCCAAATACAGGAGTGAAATCCACCTTAAAGTCTCCTGTATGAATAATAATTCCCTCAGGAGTATATATAGCCAACGCCGCTGCATCAACTATAGAATGATTTGTTCTAATAAACTCTATTCTAAGACATCCCAGATTGATTATCTGTCCATGACTTACAACCTTTCTTCTTACATTGTTAATGTTGTTATGCTCTCTAAGCTTATTCTCAATAAGACCCATAGTAAGCTTAGTACAATATATAGGCATATTAATCTCATTCTCAATATACGGAATGGCGCCTATATGATCCTCATGACCATGGGTTACAACCAAGCCCTTTACCTTGTCCGCATTCTCCTTAAGATAAGTAACATCAGGAATAACCAAATCTATTCCAAGCATCTCATCCTCTGGAAATGCCAAACCACAATCTATTACGATTATAGTATCATCATATTCTATAGCAGTTATGTTCATTCCAATTTGTTCAAGTCCGCCTAATGGAATTATCTTAACTGACTTCTTTTCATTACCCTTCAAAATTATACCTCCAAGTCAAAATCATCTACTAATTCATTAAATATTGAGATGAGGGATTTAAGCTCATTTTCGTCCTCCACAAAATCATAGGACACAAACTCATCATCCATTTCTTTTTCTGTTCCAATTTCCTTAAGTATAAGAAAATCACCATCTTCCCCATCCAAATCATCTGTAACTAAAATGTAATTTACTCCCCCAAGCATAGTCTGCTCAATTATAAAGAATTCTTCATCCCCATCCTCAGTGTTAAATACTATCTTTTCATACTCGTTATTCATATTCTCACTCACGGATTTATTCCTCCTTAATTCCTCACGGCACCTACCTACCATATCTACTATATGACATAGGCGCTATTAAGCTAAATCTGTTCTATCATCTAGCGCCTTATTTCCATGCACTATTATCTTGAAACTAATGTTTCTTATTGTACTCCATATCTAGATAATTCTGTAATATTATAGCCGCCGCCATCTTATCGATATGTTCCTTCCTTGCACTAAGAGCCACACCTGTATCCTCTAATATTCTATTAGCCTCTACTGTAGTTAGTCTCTCATCCACTAAAACAACAGGAAGTCCTGTTCTTCTCTCCAAGGCTTCTTTAAATTCCTTAGCAGCCTGAACTCTCTCACCCTCTGTGTTATTCATATTCTTAGGATTACCCAATACTATAAGCTCCACATCCTGTTCTGCTATAATTGCTTCTATAGCTGCATAGGTTTGTCTGAGCTTATTAGCCTGTTTTCTCTCAATTGTAACTAATGGCTGCGCTATAAGCTTTGTCTCATCACTTACAGCAACCCCAACAGTTTTCGTTCCGTAGTCTAGTCCTATTACTCTCAAAGTTTTCACCTCTTCACATCAATTACGGATATAACCAAACAAAAGATGTGATTACCTCCGTATGATTATATCCGTAATTATGTGCTTAAAAAATATCTTTTGAATATTACTATTACTTAAGTCTTGTCTCGATATAGTTCTCCAGAAGAACCTCTATAATCTCATCTCGCTCAGCCTTCATAATAAGACTTCTAGCATTCTTATAGCTGGTAATATAAGTCGGATCTCCACTCATTACATAACCAACTATCTGGCTTACAGGGTTGTACCCCTTCTCAGATAATGCCCCATACACCTGAGCTAATATCTCTGTAACCTCTATAGTAGATTCTCTGATTATTCCTATATCCTGTGTGTTTTGATTAGTCATTTCATCACGTCCTTTAAAACATATAGGAATATTTTAATATAAAACTCTCAAAATATCAACTCTTTAATTAAGCAAACTAAAGAAATCGTACTGATTTGTTTCTGGAAGTCCCGAAAGTAGTCCTAATGCTTCCATATCATCAAGTATAGCCTTAGAAACCTTGCCTCTGGTTCTTATATCTTCCTTAGACATAAATTCACCCTGGGCAGCTGCCTCCTGAAGAGTTTCAGCCGCCTTAGCACCCATTCCACCTATAGATGCAAAGCTTGGCATAATCTTGTCATCTATAATCTGGAATCTATGGGCATCAGCCTTATACAAATCTATAGGCATAAACTCAAAGCCTCTCGCATACATCTCCTGAACAATCTTCATATCTCTAATTGTATCTTTGATTGTTGCTGTCTGTTTCTCCTTAGGTGTCTTCTGTAGATTAGCCAATTCGACCTCCAAAGCCTCCTTACCCTGACACATTAATTTATAATCAAAGGCCGAAGCTCTAATACTAAAGAATGCTGTATAGTAAGCAAGTGGATAGTTTACCTTATAGTACGCAACTCTCCATCCCATCATAACATAGGCCGCAGCGTGAGCCTTAGGGAACATGTATTTAATCTTCTTACAAGACCATATATACCAATCAGGTACCCCGTGAGCAGTCATCTCTTCCTCCCACTCAGGTTTAAGACCCTTTCCTTTACGCACGCTCTCCATAATGGTGAAGGCAAGTCCTGACTCAAGTCCCATATTAATCAGGTATATCATTATATCATCACGGGTACAAATAGCAGTTCCAAGCTTACACTTACCCTCCTGAATAAGAGTCTGTGCATTGCCAAGCCATACATCAGTACCATGTGAAAGTCCGGCTATTCTTACCAAATCAGAGAAATTCTGTGGATCTGCATCTATAAGCATCTGCATGGCAAACTCAGTACCAAACTCTGGAACACCTAGAGAACCAAGCTTCGTTCCACCTATATCCTCAGGTTTTATACCAAGCGCTTCTGTACCGTGGAACAAACTCATAACCTGTTTATCATCAAGAGGTATAGTTTTGGCATCTAAGCCTGTCAAATCCTCAAGTCTCTTAATCATGGTTGGATCATCGTGTCCAAGTATATCTAGTTTCAGCAAATTATGGTCTATGGAGTGGTACTCAAAATGAGTTGTAATAATATCCGTAGACATATCATTTGCCGGCTTTTGTATAGGTGTAAATGAATAAATCTCTTCATGCTTAGGCAGTACTATCATACCACCCGGATGCTGTCCTGTTGTTCTCTTAACTCCAGTACAGCCCGCCGCAATTCTCTCCATCTCACAACGACGTTTTGTACTTTCTTCGCCCTTATCCTTATAGTAATTATAAACATATCCATAGGCAGTCTTATCAGCCATGGTTCCTATAGTACCTGCTCTAAATGCTTTACCTTTGCCAAACAGTTCTTCAGTATAGGCATGAGCCTTAGGCTGATATTCGCCGGAGAAATTAAGGTCTATATCCGGCTCCTTGTCTCCCTTAAAACCAAGGAAGGTTTCAAACGGTATATCATGGCCCTCTTTTATAAGCTTATGTCCACAATGTGGGCATTCTCTATCCGGCATATCACATCCTGACTGGCCCTGCATCTGATATGGCTTTACATGCTCTGAATCAAAATCAGTAAAGAAGCATTCCGGACATATATAATGAGCAGGCAATGGATTAACCTCTGTTATTCCAGCCATGGTGGCTACAAAAGAGGAACCAACAGAGCCTCTCGAACCTACAAGGTATCCATCATCATTAGAACGCCACACCAGCTTCTGAGCGATAATATACATAACCGCGAAGCCATTAGTTATAATAGAATTAAGCTCCTTATCAAGTCGTTTTACTACTATATCAGGAAGGTCAGGTCCATATATCTGATGTGCCTTCTCATAACATATATTAGTAAGTGTTTCATCAGAATTTTCAATTATTGGTGGCTGCTTGTCAGGTCTTACAGGAGATATCTTATCTATCATATCAGCGATAAGATTTGTGTTAGTAATTACTACCTCTCTTGCTTCATCGCTTCCTAAATACTGGAACTCCTCAAGCATCTCCTCCGTAGTTCTAAAATAAAGCGGTGGCTGATTGTCAGCATCATCAAAGCCCTTGCCAGCCATAATAATTCTACGATATATCTCATCCTCCGGATCCAAGAAATGCACATCACAGGTAGCAACTACTGGTTTGTTAAACTGCTTACCCAAATCATATATTTTGCGATTTATACGCTGTATATCTTCAACCGAATTAACAGGAACACTTTCCTTGTCTATCATGAACATATTATTACCCACCGGCTGAATCTCATAGTAGTCATAGAAATTACAAAGTCTGGTAATCTCATCCTCACCAGTGTCATAAAGCACTGCATTATAAAGCTCTCCAGCCTCACATGCAGAACCTATAATAAGTCCTTCTCGGTATTTATTAATAAGACTTTTAGGTATTCTTGGTCTTCTGTTGAAATAGTTAATGTGCGATTCTGATATAAGCCTATACAGATTAACTCTACCAATCTCATTCTTAACAAGAATTATTCCATGATAGGTCTTCGCTTTTTTAATTGTCTCCGGAGATTCAGAACCCATAACATTAAGCTCACCAATAGTCTTAACGCCTCTGTCCTTAATCATATCAAGCATCTTAAGGAATATTCTTGCAGTGGCATCTGCATCATCACAGGCTCTATGATGATTCTCTAATGACACGTTAAACTGCTTACAAAGTCTGTCTAATGTATACTTACCAAGCTCCGGAACAAGTATATGAGCCAGGCTTAAGGTATCGACTACTGTGTATTCGAATTCAAGTCCCTGTCTCTTGGCAAACTCCCTTATAAATCCTGTATCAAAGCTTGCATTATGAGCAACAAGTATAGAATCCCCTACATAATCAAAAAATTCCGGCAACACCTGCTCTATAGTTGGAGCATTAAGCACCATGGAATCATTGATAGATGTAAGCTTAGTTATAGAATATGGTATAGGAACCTCAGGATTAATAAACTTAGAAAATGTATCTACAATCTTACCATCTCTAACTCTTACAGCTCCTATCTCAATTATCTTATTAAATTTAGGGCTTAAACCTGTGGTCTCTATATCAAACACCACATAATCCGAATCAATAGACTGTCCCTTATCATTAAGTATAAGATCCTTTAAATCGTCTACAAAGTAACCCTCAACTCCATAGAGAATCTTAAAGTCATCATTCTTATCTATACAGTGATTAGCAACAGGGAAGGCCTGCACGTTACCATGATCTGTTATGGCCACTGCCTTATGGCCCCAATCCTTAGCACGCTTTATCACCTTTCCTATATCAACCACACTATCCATCTCACTCATAACAGTATGAAGATGAAGCTCAACTCTCTTCTCAATAGAGTTATCCATTCTAAACTCTCTGAAATCATTAATTGGCTTTATGCCTGCTATGTAGGACAATGCCAATTCCGCTGCATAGGAATCATAGGCAGGAACACCCTTTACAATGTAGAACTTGCCCTTTTTCAAATCCTCCAGCAACGGATCCCTGTCCTCTTCAGGAACAAACATCTTAAAGGTTATAGTATCAGTAAAATCTGTTATTGTGGCAGATATAATAAACTTACCATTCTTAAGCTGTCTATCCTCAACATTAAGTATCTGTCCTCTAATACATACAGTTCCACCCTCTGTAATGTCGCTAATGCTTATTATATCTCCTTCTACATTGTTGCCGAAGATCACATCAGGGTCAGTCGCCTTAGACGTTCTTCCCTTGCCCTTGAAGCCACCCTCTCTCTTACCAAATGGCTTGTCCGAAAACGATGTCTTCTTAGCCTGTGAGTTACCGTCTCCCGCTTTAGAGTTTGTTTTATTAGTATCCTTAGCAGCAGTATCACTCTGCTCACTTGCTTCACTAGTAGCAGTTCCAGCAAATGGCAATCCGTCCGGCACATTATCAGGCTTGTCCACCTTCATGAAATCTGCTGCAGTAGCAGTGGCTGTATCTAATCCACCCTCAACTACATTACCAGCAGCGGCATTATGTGCATTAGGTGTATTAGCGCCATATATTTCATTAGATGCATTAACTGGACTAGTTACACCAGGCTTATTACCAAGATTTCCATCTGACATAGCAGAAGCAACAGCAGCACTATTATCATTACCACCATCAGCCATTGTTTGACCAAATCCTTGCTTTGAATCCTCACCAACAGCCTTGTCTTTTTTGCTACCACCATTTTCTTCGGCAATATTACCATTACGTCGTTCTATGCTCACAAGCTCCTGTCTAAGCTTTATCTCATTAGACCTTCTATGCTGAGTTTTCTTATCATCAGTATATTCAAAGCAAACCTCCACATTAAGCCCGAACTTCTCTTCGAATAAAAACGCTAAAAAGCTCACCATTCTCTTAGAATGATCTCTAGCTATAGCTGTATCCTCTACAAGCAAAGTAAGTACATTGTCACTGACTATCCATTCTCCACGCTTTAATATTCTGTAATCCACATGACTGGCATGCTTTACGTGAAGCATAAGGCTATCCTTATACATATCAACGATACTTTCCAAATTGTACTGACTTGATAGATTAAAGGTTTCTCTTATACTGCAGCTTACGTCAGTATTAGGAAATATAGTGTTAGCCATTATCTCTTCAACCCGATCTAAATCCTCTCTAGGTATAAGATTAGGACTTTCTATGTACACCTCTAATTCTTCCGTACCCTCAATCATAACCACTCCTGTAACAGCGGTTTGTCCTATTAAATCACTAAGTCTTCCTAGATTAACATCCGGGAAGACTTCTCTAAACAGTTTATTAGCCAATTTAATCCCTCCAGTTGTCTAATTCACACTTAAGGGCATCAAGTAGTTTATCCTGTGGTAGTTTTTTGATGATTTCTCCTTTTTTGAATAGAAGCCCCTCACCAACTCCACCTGCAACACCAAGATCAGCTTCTTTCGCTTCACCAGGACCATTAACGGCGCATCCCATAACTGCAACCTTAATGTTAAGGTGGTCATAGCCTGATATAAGCTTCTCCACCCTCTCTGCCAGGTCAATCAAGTCTATCTTAGTTCTGCCACAGGTTGGACAGGAAACTAACTCAATACCATCTCGTCTCAATTCCAAAGTTCTAAGTATAGTCTTCGCAGATATAATCTCATCTACAGGGTCACTTGTAAGAGATACTCTTATAGTATCTCCTATACCCTGTCCTAATATCATACCAAGTCCAACTGCTGACTTAATATTACCTCTATACAGGGTTCCCGACTCTGTAATACCCACATGAAGCGGATAATTAGTCTTATCTGCAATTAACTGATGTGCCTTAACACACATCATAACATCTGATGATTTAATACTTATGACCATATTATCATAGCCACAACGTTCAATCATGCCCACCTTATCTAAGGCGCTCTCCACAATACCTTCCGCAGTTACGCCGCCATACTTTGTCACAAGCTCCTTTTCAAGAGAACCAGAATTAACACCTACTCTTATAGGAATGTTGTTTTGCTTTGCGCGCTCCACAACTAATCTAAGCTTCTCCTCTCCTCCTATATTACCCGGGTTAATTCTAATCTTGTCAGCGCCACTGTCCATAGCAGCTATAGCAAGCTTATAATCAAAATGTATATCTGCTACAAGTGGAATGTGTATACGCTTTTTAATCTCCGAAAATGCCTTAGCAGCCTCTAAAGTATTAGCTGTGGCTCTCACTATCTGACAGCCCGCCTCCTCAAGTCTTAAGATTTGTGCTACTGTAGCATCAACGTCAGCTGTGTCAGTATTAGTCATTGACTGAATTGCTATAGGATTACCGCCACCGATAAGCACATCACCAATTTTAATAACCTTAGTATTATCTCTG
>JAGALE010000125.1 GCA_017625335.1 Lachnospiraceae bacterium | reverse complement strand
TAGGGGCATCATAGAGAAGGTTGTTATGGATCTTATGTATGATATTCCTACAGATGAGTATATTGAAAAATGTGTTATAACAGAGGAAGTGGTAACCGATGGAGCTGATCCAATAATTTCCTATTCTGATAAGCCAAGAACTAAGAAGAATAACTTCCGTAGACATATTAGAACAAGCAGTGCAGATAGCATAGCGTAAATTTGATGGTGAATAGCGGATTATATGCTATTCACCATTACTTTTCTAGGATAAATCCGTATATTTTGTAGGATGATTGCTTTTTGGAGGAATAAAATGATTATTAAAAGTGCTGAATTAGAGACCGTATGTGGAATAACAAGTAAATTGCCAGAGAATGAATTGCCGGAGATAGCATTTGCAGGAAAATCCAATGTTGGAAAGTCATCATTAATTAATGGTTTACTTAATAGAAAAGCGCTAGCAAGAACATCATCGTCTCCTGGTAAAACACAGACTATTAATTTTTACAACATAAATAAGGAATTATATTTTGTAGATTTACCTGGATATGGCTATGCCAAGGTTTCTATGGAAATAAGAAATAAGTGGGGCAAAATGATTGAGAAGTATCTTAATACTTCCAAACAGCTTAAGACCGTGTTTTTGCTTATTGATATTAGGCATGCTCCTGGAGAAAACGACATAACTATGTATGATTGGATTGTTGCAAATGGCTACAAACCAGTAATTATAGCTACAAAGCTGGATAAAATTAAGAGAAGTCAGAAGGATAAGTGCCTTAAGATAATAAAGGAAAAATTAAAGCTTACTCCTGATACAAAAATAATCCCCTTCTCCGCTGTATCAAAGCAGGGAAAAGAGGATATATGGAATCTTATTCAGTCAACCATAGCTGATTAATTAGATATTCATATATTGCTGAGCTTTTGCCACGCCAATTGTTGCATATGGTTTCAGCTTGTGATTTAGTTGGTACATCGAACTTTAAATCCATAAGGGTTTCTTTGCGATCCTTTATGATGCATTGGACGGTGTACCAATTGTTGTCATTATAAAAATAATCTGCATATATTTCAGATTCATTCTTTACGTTAATCTTTTCCTTAGAGAGATATTCAAGTATATCCTCTTTTATGGCGTAAGGAAGTCGGTTTTCAAAGTATGATAAAGCTTCTTCGCCCTGAGTGGTAATCTTGTAATGTATAGTATCTCGTATAGTATCGGTAGATATAAAATCACTACTAATCATCTCACTTAACGCCTCATGTAAGTTAAATAGGTTGGTATAACCCTTACCTACTATAAAGTTAGATATAAGAGTGTTTGTCATTGTATAATCAGTTCTGTCTAACATAAATAAAACTATAAGCTTGTATAGTAATAAACCTTCCATATTAAATCCTCCGATGTAAAAGGGTAATGTTATTATAATCATTCGAGATTGTAAAATCAACGATATTTCTAATCAAATTATAAAAATCATTGATTATATTTTTGTTTACCTTTTTTGGTCAATGTGGTATGATTACTGTGTTAAAAAAATGATATTAATGTGTTGTTAGAATTCTATTCTAAGATTCGATTATTACCCAGAAGATTAATATAATAATTACATATTTTTGAAGGAGATATTATGGATTTTAAAAAAATGTCAATTGCCGATTTAAGGCAATATGCAAAGGATAAGGGAATAGTAGGAGTAACTGGTTTGAAGAAACCGGAGCTTGTTGATTTGCTTGAAAAGGTGGAGCTTATGACTGCTAATAAGGCCACATCAAAGGCTGAAACAGAGGAAGAAAAAAGTACAATAGAGAAGAAGAATGAGCAAATAAGTGCACCAAGAGCTACTAAAACAGTAAGAAGTAATACAAGTAATCGAGTTAATTCTGATTCTCAGGGTGAGGTAGCTACATTAGAAGTGGCAAGTGACGATCAAAAGGCAGAGGCATCTGTACCTGCAAATCTAAAGGTTTTTGATGGACAGGAATACGATGCCGATTTAGATAGCGGAGAAATGGCTTATGGTATATTAGAAGTTATGGAAGGCTATGGCTTTATTAGAAGTGATAACTATCTTCCTGGTGATAGAGATATATATGTGGGTTCTCAGCTTATTAAGAAGTTTAATATGAAGAAGGGTGATATCCTTGAGGGGCCTATTAAGGTTAATGATCAGGGAAGTAAATTTAGTGCATTGCTATATGTTAAAAGTATTAACGGAATGCTTCCATCAGAGGCAGCTAAGAGAATTCCCTTTGAACAGCTCACACCGATTTTTCCTGATGAAAGAATTAAGCTTGACCAGCCGGGAGCACCTGTATCTATAAGAATAGTTGATTTGCTTTCACCTATAGGTAAGGGACAAAGGGGTATGATTGTATCTCCTCCTAAGGCAGGTAAGACAACATTACTAAAGTCTATAGCTAAGAGTATTAGCACTCAAAATAGGGACATGCACCTGATTGTATTACTTATAGATGAGCGTCCTGAGGAGGTTACAGATATAAGAGAATCTATAGAAGGGCCTAATGTTGAGGTTATATATTCAACCTTTGATGAGCTTCCAGAGCATCATAAGAGAGTTTCGGAGATGGTTATGGAGAGAGCTAAGAGACTTGTGGAGCATGGAAAGGATGTTGTAATCCTTCTTGACAGTATAACAAGACTTGCAAGAGCATATAACCTTACTGTGCCACCAAGTGGTAGAACATTATCAGGTGGTCTTGATCCTGCGGCTCTTCATATGCCTAAAAAGTTCTTCGGTGCAGCTAGAAATATGAGAGAGGGTGGAAGCTTAACCATTCTCGCAACTGCACTTGTAGAGACCGGCAGCCGTATGGATGATGTTGTATTCGAAGAATTTAAGGGTACCGGTAATATGGAGCTAGTGCTTGACAGAAAGCTTTCAGAGAAAAGAATTTTCCCTGCCATTGATATAGCAAAGTCAGGAACTAGAAGAGACGATTTACTTTTAGATTTTGATGAGCAGGAAGTAGTAAATGGTATGCATAAAGCTTTTGCGGGTGTTAGAGCTGAGGAAGCGGTTGAAGAAGTTCTCAAGCTTTTTGTTAGAACTAAGGATAATAAAGAGTTTGTTAATACCGCAAAGAAGCTATTTGTAAAAAAGTAGTACATTTTCTTATATAAATTAAAAAAAGTACTTGAAATGTTAGCATTGCTATGCTAAAATGTCATTTGTTGTGAGTATGAAGAATCAAGGCGTTTGCCTGTTCTCATAGAGTATTTTATTTGTAAAGAGGTGAAAAACATGAGAGAAGGAATCCATCCAGATTATTATCAGGCAAAGGTTGTTTGCAACTGTGGTAACGAGTTCGTAACTGGTTCAACTAAGGGAGATATCCACGTTGAAATTTGTTCAAAGTGCCATTCATTCTACACTGGTCAGCAGAAGGCTGCTCAGGCTCGTGGT